>JAPLHZ010000251.1 GCA_026389365.1 Cyanobacteriota bacterium | reverse complement strand
TGATGTGAATCGTCTCTTTCAACGCCTCACTCTCGACCTTAATGGGTATACGCGATTTCCAGCAACCTAAATTCCCTAGGATTGTCAATTGCCTTCAAACCACATCTAGCGTCCTCCACGGGAATTCTGGGAGAACCAAAGTCTTTGGATTTTGTAACACCTCTACAATAGAAATAGGTAGAGCAACGACTAAAAACATAGCTATGAGAGCAAAAGGTGCTGCGATAATGGAAATTATCACAGTCTTAGGTGTGAGTTTCATTTTAATTTCTATGTTTAGATTAAAAATATTTTATACCGAAACCTTCTTAGCAACGATCTTTAACTCTTCTAAAGTAGCGACTAAAGTTATTTTTACTACTTCGACTACCACTGTCAATAAGGCTCACTATTGAGAATAGACTTTTGTTGAGGCACTTAATTAATGACTAGAGTTTGAGGTCTGGTAGGTCAGGTTTAATTTTTGTATTACTTCTACCGGATCCAAAAACTGAGAGGGTGGGATTCGGATCCACGGTACGTTTCCGTACATCCGATTTTATTTAAGGACATCTTACTTTTACGGTATAAGATTCGTTTTGGGGTTTTGGTGTAAAATCGGTGTAATCTCAGATAAGAGATATTGGAGAGGTGGCAGAGTGGTCGAATGCGTCCGACTTGAAATCGGATGTACGGAAACGTACCGTGGGTTCGAATCCCACCCTCTCCGTTCTATTTGTATAGGTCCATTTGTATAGGTTTGTGGGGATCTGTCTCATAACGTCTTAGCTTTACAACGTTACGTAACGGATTTCCCATAAATCTCATCTGGAAATGTCCAAAAGTAGATAAACTACAAATACAATCCAGTAAAGACAGCCCTTTAAAAAAACATCTCCTATGAGTGTAGTCAGCCAAGTTATTCTCACAGCCGACGATGAACTGCGGTATCCCACCAGCGGTGAACTCAAGAGCGTGCAAGAGTATTTCCAAACAGGGGCACAGCGAACACGCATCGTTGCCACTCTCTCCGAGAATGAGAAAAAAATCATTGACGAATCGGTTAAAAATCTCTGGAAAGTTCATCCTGAATACATTTCTCCCGGCGGAAATGCTTTTGGAGGTCGTGAACGTGCCCTTTGTGTTCGGGATTATGGTTGGTACCTTCGCCTTGTCACTTACGGCGTTCTGGCAGGCGACAAAGACCCAATAGAGAGCATCGGTCTAGTGGGTGTGCGAGAAATGTACAATTCTCTTGGCGTTCCTGTGCCCGGTATGGTCGATGCCATCCGATGCCTCAAAGCAGCATCTTTAGGCTTGCTCAGTCAAGGGGATGCTGACAAAACAGCGCCTTACTTTGACTTTATTATTCAGTCAATGTCGTAATCTTTGGCGTGATTACGGACCCTTGTAGCCATCCATCTTGGCTTTTCTAAAATAAGCTTCAACTGTATTTTATGGTTGAGGCTTATTTCATTATTGATTCTTAATAAAAAGCCCCTAGCCGATCGGGTTCGAGCAGCCTTACACTAATGAAGATTGTGTGAATACGTTTCAAATATTACAAGTTTGTCCACACTAAAGACAGTAAAGGTTCCATCGGTTAGTCCCCCTTCTTTCAACCCACCACTTATGTTTTCCACCAGTAACAGTTACGCTGGGCCATTAGTCAAAAACTTGTCTATCCGATCGTTGCGTTACCAGAGCCATCCCCTCACTCGCCTCGTACGTGACAGCCTCGTTCCAACCCTTCAGTCCGTCATAGTTCTTTTGGTAGGCCTTGCGGTCTGCACCCTCGTACCTAATGTGACGGCGACTATTGACATTCCCCAGCACCAGACCTCAAAGAGTAATTGATTCACGATCGATCTGATGACCTACCCGATGGGGCTTCAATGAATTGCGTCTCGAAGAGTTTGGGGGACCCTTAGTTTCGTGACTATTAATATTCACCCAGTTCAGTGTGAACCAATGATTTTTGACCTACATAAGAATGAAATGTGATTAAGATTTTCCTTGAAATTGCACGATCGTAAGGATTTGGCATTAATTGTGGTTCTCCTAGAATTGCCGTGGTCGGCATCCAGATATAGCGTTCATCGATTGGCTGTAAAATCAAGATGTTAGCCAGCAAGCGAGGGGCCTCATGGAGAATCAGATTCACATTCCACTCGATTTACCGGATGTC
>JAPLHZ010000153.1 GCA_026389365.1 Cyanobacteriota bacterium | reverse complement strand
TGTGAATCGTCTCTTTCAACGCCTCACTCTCGACCTTAATGGGTATACGCGATTTCCAGCAACCTAAATTCCCTAGGATTGTCAATTGCCTTCAAACCACATCTAGCGTCCTCCACGGGAATTCTGGGAGAACCAAAATTTCCCGCTCTAGAACTCTTTAAATTTCTGCTTTCTACAATAAATCTCTAGATAACCTCCCGCCAATGCCAGACTGAAGAGAATTTGAATACTCAGCGGGAAAGGACGATCGGTTTTCGTTAGATAGCATTTGTTCTACGATCGATAGGAGTATTGCTTTGTTGTGAGCAAGATCGATCGTTGTCCCTCTGTAGAGTTTGAACGAAAAGAAGTAACCAGCGGTTCAGGCTCTGAGATCTTTGAATTTGGAATTGCTGATTGATGTTATGGGCATCTCAAAAGATTCACCCGCTATGATAAAAAATGAATCCCATCTAAAAACTACGATCGTCATGCAATACCGCCGCTTCGGACGCACCAACCTGCAAATGCCCGTCTTCTCTTGTGGTGGAATGCGCTACCAACATTCCTGGAGCGACCTCCCCGAAAAAGACATCCCCGAAGCCAACCAAAAAAATCTTGAAGCAATCATCCACCGCGCCCTAGAACTCGGCATCAACCACATCGAAACCGCCCGAGCCTACGGCACCTCCGAACTCCAACTCGGCAAAATTCTTCCCACCATCCCCCGTGAAGAATTAATTGTTCAAACCAAAGTCGTAGTTAAAGACAGCCCCAAAGACTTTCTCGACACCTTCCACAACTCCCTTAAACTCCTAAACCTCGACTATATCGACCTTCTGGGGATTCACGGCATCAATCTCGATCGTCACATTGATACCTGCCTTGCCCCAGGTGGATTGCTAGAGGTGGCCCGCAAATTGCAAGCGGAAGGCAAACTTCGCCACATCGGATTCTCAACCCACGGCCCGACCCACGTGATTGTGAAGGCGATCGAAACCGACCAATTCGACTACGTAAATCTACACTGGTACTACATTAATCAAACGAACTGGGCCGCGATCGAAGCCGCCACGGATCACGACATGGGCGTATTCATCATCAGCCCAAGCGACAAAGGCGGAAAACTCTATGAACCTCCCAAAAAGCTAGTCGATCTCTGCCAACCCCTCAGCCCCATGGTGTTCAATGATTTGTTCTGCCTCAGCCATCCCCAAGTTCATACCCTAAGCCTTGGTGCGGCCAACCCCACCGACTTCGACGAACATCTCAAAACCCTAGACCTAATTCAAAATGCTGAGAAAATCTTGCCGCCGATTTTAGCCAAACTCGATCAAGCTGGCATTGATGCCTTAGGTGAAAACTGGTGGCGCAATTGGCACAGAGGCTTGCCTCGCAATGAAGACACCCCCGATCGGCTTAACATCCCCATGACCCTCTGGCTACGAAATCTAGTCCTTGCTTACGACATGCACGACTACGCAAAAGGCCAATACAACCTCTTAGGCAACGCGAGTCATTGGTTCCCAGGATCTCGTTTAGACACTGGAACCGACCTCGACCAACTTCGCCCACTCCTAGCCAACAGCCCCTTCGCCCAAGAAATCCCAAAACTTCTCACTGAAGCACATCAACTTCTGGTCGCCGAAACCATACAGCGTCTGAGTAAAAGTAGCTAAAGAATATTTGAAAGATTGTCCCCGTGGATTGATTTAGAGTCTTAGATAAGGATTTTTAGAAAGTTAAGACTCGTCATCAGAGGTGTGTAATGCTACAGTAAAAAAGTATGCATTACCCATACTCAGCGATAACTTATGGATAAATCTGAATGATTCAGATTTTGTAGAAAATGAGATTAGCTGAAAATTTTTGTTCTAAAAATCAGTTTGCCTCGTATCCTTAAGCGGATTATCGCTAAAAGAGCGCTCCTCCAAACCACACACTAACCCTCAACTAACTACCTTAAGGTCTCATACATCATGAAAAAGAATATTTTGGGTCTTGCCACAGGTTTCATCGTAGCGCTCTCTCTGAATGCTTGTGGCGAAACTCCAGCACCTGAAGCACCAGCACCTAAGCCTTCTGCAACGACTCAGCCAAAAGCTGCTACACCGACCGAGAAAATGAAGAGCGAGACGACTAAAGCAGGCGATGTAAAAAAAGCTGGAGAAGCTAAAGGCACCACTGGCGAAATGGGCAAGAAAGCTGGAGAAGCTAAAGGCACCACTAGCGAAATGGGCAAGAAAGCTGGAGAAGCTAAAGGCACTACTGGTGATGCAATGAAGGCTACCCCTAAAACTGGTGACGCAACGAAAGCCGCTCCTGAAGGCGTTAAAAAGAACTAAGGTTCATTTTTTATTAAGTCGATCGGTGAACGGTTAAATAACTCTTCGCCGATGAATTAACCATTTTAAATACCTCATCAAATCAGACTCTCAGGTTGTGATTATTTGATGAGGTATTTTTAGTTCAGACCTTCCATAATCTTCATCGAGAACCATCATGACAGCCAGCAGCTTGTATAGCGAAGATCACTACATCGTATTAGAGACCGATCGTCCCGAAACGTTGCTTGAGTCCACAGAACTTGTAGCCAAATTGACAACCTTACTACAACAGCAGCCGGACCTGATTCCCGAGGATCTTCGATCGCAATCATCAGAGGAACAAGTCCAATCGCTCCTTGATACCGTGTGTGAACTCGACATGGGCATCGGTCAATACCTTCAGTGGTACGCCGTTCGTCTAGAGAAATAGCCCTTACGTTAGCCTTACATGAAAAATGTTCGCTTATTTGGCGCTTCCGTTTGGAATTCCAGATCAGCACATTCCCCAGGGGAGGTCACGATCGCCACTTCCACAGAATTTTCTTTATTAGCACTTGGAGAAACTTTGACCTTCACGTCCGGCCCAAAAAAGCGTGTCATCTTGTCCTCTTTTCCTTTCCAGGTTTCTAAATCAATCAACGGCGACTCAAATTCCATCACCAACGTATAAAAACCTCCCGTCAACGTCTCCCAAATTCCACTCATCACAGGCCGATGATCCGTCGTTGGACTCATTCCCAATGCACCCAACACCGCATCTAAATGGGCCTCTTGGCCATAACGATACCGCGTCACATCATTAAAAATCTGAAGCTGAGTCTTGGTTGCTTGGTCCGGGCGCAGGGCTAACACTTCTGAGGACGGCTCCACTTTAATCGGGACAGGCTTAAGTTCTGCTGCTTTCAACGCAAGGCCACCCAGCAATAGGGGAATGCCATAGAAAAAACAAGCCAAATTTAACGTCGGCTGATTGGTTGCATAGGCATAGACTCCGACCGTTGTCATTAGACCGCCTAAACTTTGCCCAAGAATTGCAAGAGGAAGTTTGCGTAGCATGGTCAATACCTGCCCTTGATTAAAAGTTAAGAAATGTGAATATGTTTTCTATTATCTAGTGAGATGGCACGGCTGCGATCGGGAATCATGAAAAGCTTGGAGAGATTCTGGGCCAAAAGTACTAAGCCAGGGTTAACCCACGCACCGACGATCGCAGCTCTTCCTTAAATTGCGATAAATAGGATAAGTAATAGGATAAGTAATAGGATAAGTATCGATGTACAAGCCTATAATCTATGGATAGGCCTAAGTGCATAGGTTGTCATGACAAAGGGCCAGAGCATAAACAAAGATGTATCTCCCCCACATCCAAAATAGACCTAGTTACACGGTTACGGATTGAGGCCCACCCTGCTGGAGTTAATAAATATGCTTTATAAACGAGTGCTTTCTAATCAAGAACGAGGTGCCTCGACCGATGAGAAGAGCGATGCAGTTCTGCAACAAATTCATTCCCTGCGCAAAGAGGACGAAACCCTCTCTAACATTCTTGCCATAGACGTATGGGCATTAGCTAAGACTATGGACGAGTTTCAGCCCGGTTTTTGGTCAGAGTTTATGAAAAACCGTCAACAGTCGTTGAAGCGCTTTATGAGCGAGATTGTTCATTCTAAATCGGTCGATACTCGTCGTCCGCCATTTTTACGTTAATTGTTTAAGTGAGTTCTACTTTAGAGGCTGTTTCCGTTTGGAAGTGGCGACTTTTCTAATCGGAATAGCCATTTTGGGTTTAGAGCGTCCTGCTGTCCGCGATCGTCGTTGCCCCCATTGCCCTAGAGACTTCCATCGCGATCGCCAAGTCTCTGTTTGCCAAGGCTTTATCATTCCAGTCCAAAAATCGGTCCAAGGCAACAATAGGTACCTCGCCCATCCCCAACACATAAGGCTGTTGAATGTCAGAAAAATTTTTACAACAGTACCGTTTTCCAGCCACTGCAACGATGCGTCGGTTACGGCATAAACCGCTAGAGAAGCGGTCATGCCAATGCTCAACCCGATGGCAAGTTTTTTGAATCGTGGCGCACACAAACTGATCAAACCAAGGACTAGCGGCAGCGCAAAACTTGCTGTTATGGGACTGAGGTCTCCGTCGTTCTGAAATAGACTCCCCATTTCCGAGACCGTACTGCTCAAAATCCGAAAAGGGGTGGGGGAGGTATCAATAAGATACATTCCTCGTAGCAAAAAAAGCCCACAGCTCCCCACGAATAGGCCCAACCAAAACACGATCGTTCGTTCCATTCTGCCTAAGGTGAAGGCTAATGCGATCGCTAATCCCGCCATCACCAATTTTGATGGGGCTACAATTTCTTGTTCATCGACCCAAAATCGAGCATCAATGTAGCCTCGATCGCGTGCCCAATCGAAGTGATTTGGGGTGGGGCGTTTGGGCTGTTGGGCAAGTTTTAAGGCGGCGGCGGCATCAAGCGCTCCGGCTCCAAAGTCATTCTTTGTATCCCTAGGGTGAACTAGGACGGATCGGGTTAGCAATGTCCCGATTTCATCAGGATCCGTTACTCCCAAGGTATGTAGAAGCGCCGCCACTCCGGCAACATGAGGAACCGCCATACTGGTTCCTTGGAATGGCGCAAAGATCGAAATATTCATTTTACGATCGAAGGTATTTTGTAAAATCCCCCCTGATGCATCTTCTCCCACAATCCAACCTCCTGGAGCCGAAATATCCACGCCCGCTCCAGCATTAGAATAGGGAGCCTTTTCACCGTTTGAATCTAAGGCCGAAACCCCCATAACATAGCGATACCGAGCCGGATAATCGACGGCGATGCGGCCACTGTTGCCCGCTGGAGCAATCACGATCGCCCCTTTTCGGTGAGCATATTCGATCGCCTTTTGTAAAAATGAGCTATTCCCACTGCCCACCATCGTCAACGCAATCACGCTAGCATTACGATCGGCAGCATAGCGAATTCCTTCACCAATATCGGCCACGGTCCCATTTCCACCAACACTGAGAACCTTGACGGGCATTAAGCTTGCTTCGGGTGCAATTCCGGCTGCCCCAAATCCATTATTGGTCGATTGGGCAATTGTGCCAGCGATGTGGGTGCCATGACCTTGGTCATCTGTTGCATCAGCATTGTCATTAATGAAGTCATAACCGCTCACAAAGTCCGTCTTTTCCAAATCCGAGACTCGACTGATTCCGGTACCGATGACTGCGACTATTGTCCCTTTACCTTTATTAACTGTCCATGCTTCCTCAATATTGATTTGGCGGAGATTCCATTGCTTAGGAAATAGTGGATCGTTCGGGTAATTTTTTTCGGATGCTTCGATTGATTGATCTATTTTTTTAGCTTCTACAATTTTTTCCACTGAAATGGGAAGGCGCATTTGACTGGCTTCTGGAATGCTGTAGATATAGTTAGGTTCTAGAGATTCGGTGTAGCGATTGAGTCCTGATTTTTTCAGTTTTTGGAACAGCTCAAGATTTCCGGGCACGACAAAAATATGATCGTCTTCAGAGAATTCACTATTGAGACGAGGAGTGAGATCTAAAAGCTTGGAGGCTTCGCCCATGGCTTCTTGAATCTGACTATCTCCAACTTCTTCTCGGAAGTCGATGATGATGCTATCAAATATTCCTTGCGTTAGAGTTCCGCTAAATTGAGCTGTGGCCCATCCGAGTGCCCCAAGACAACAAAAAAGCAAAATCCATTGTTTCATTTCGTTCGTGATCCTATCTATTAGATCCTGAATGTGGTCGCGACCGCCCATAATTGCTCTATAACATACCAGTCATCGGGCGTAAGGATCGGCAAAATGGTACATGGATTATTATGGCTGCCACTCTTAGCAATTTTTTTTGGTTTGGCTTGGGCAGGCTGGAATGAGTATCAAAAAGTTCAGGGATACGGCGCTTGGGCGTTGCAATATGAGAAGTCGAAGTACGATATTTACGCGGCACTTGGCTATCGATCGGGTACGTTAACTTGGGGGAAACCGCTGAGGAAAGGCATCGAAGATCGCCAAGTGATGGATCTGACGGCTTTAAAAGGGATTCAGCTTCGGGTCGACGGTGTGGTGGTGCCGATCGTGGATCCACCCGATCGTGGCCAAGTGATTGCGGTGGAGCTGCTGCCGTTGTCTGGTGGTGATTTAATTCAAATTCCGTTTGTAAATATTGATCCAGCGATCGAGTGGGTCAATTTTCTTCAAGCCAAACTGAACACATAAAAAATCGGGTCGTTCTAATTTAACTTAGGACGGCCCGATGATTAATTGTAGAAATAGAGTGATGCTTTGCAGACTTACAAACAACTTGTCTGAACAAATTGTTCGACTCATAACCCGATAATGGCTAGGCCATACGTCAGATAGACTATGGGTCAATTTGCGCCATTTGGGGCTTGAGAGTTGCGACCATCTGCTGAACACCACGATGGATGCGGCGAGTGACGGTCATCGGGCTGACACCAATCCGTTCAGCGACTTCTTTACGGGAAAGGTCATGTAAGAAAACGTACTCGATCGCTTGACGAGTTTTTTCTTCAAGCTGATTGAGTGCTCTTTGAAGCTGTTGACGATCTTCCTCTAGACCTTGCAGATCTTGGTAGCGGGCGTCGGGGATAGTGTCTCCCAAGGTCATGGGGGAATCAAGTTGTTGACAGATTGTTGCGTCTAGACTCAAGGGCAAGCGGTTTTTAGCAGCAAGTTTGCTATCGCGCCATTCTTGGACGGTGACACCGATTTCAAGTGCCACTTCGTCATCGGTGGGTTGACGACCCAATTCATTCGATAGTGTCTCACGAACTCGTTGACCTTCTTTGTTGATTTGTTGCCAACGACGGGGAATCTTAACAGTACCGGCTCGATCGCGAAGGAAGTGAAGCATTTCACCTCGGATGTAGGGCACTGCGAAGGAACTGAAGGCGCATCCTTGATTTGGATTGAAGCGTTCGATCGCCCGGATAAGGCCGAGGTAGCCGATTTGTTCTAGGTCTTCGTAGGGTTCAGCACATTGATGGCTGATGCGATGGGCGATTTTGCGGACTAAACCAACGTTCATTTGAACGAGTTGATTGCGTAGTCTAACTGTGGGCTTTTGATGGTAGGCAGCTAGGAGTTCCATACCGCGAGTTCGGATATTGCTAGTCGTTTGAGTTGCAAGCATTTGTAAGTTCTCAATCACCGTTGAATTCATTCTCAGTTTTGGGAGAGGTTTGAACCATGGTTGATATACGGGAGTCTTTCTGGGGCACTAGGCCTATTTTGCGTAATTCTACCGAATAAATTGCGCTGTTCTGCGTAAGCGAAATGGCTGAAATCCTACTCTAGAGAGGGCTTAAGTGCTTTGGCTTATTTTTGTTGAGCGATGATGATTCGATCGATTTTTTGAGAGGTCGCTAGGAAGAATCAGCCTGATTCAGCTTACCAAGTCATTTTAGTTACGTTTTAGTTACAGTTTAGTGATGTCCGAAGCGATTACTCTAAAGGAAAAATTAATTCTATAGGGGGGAGTGAGGTTTATCCGTCATTTTACGGTGAGGGGTCTGAGCAAGGGTGACTACTTATTGACGGGGGTGAATCCGAATGGGCAGGCGATCTGCTCTCCTTTTTTAGGATTTTTGTAGTCGATCGCGCTCCAGAGGGGCAGGGGAGTACCTGGTTTTTCACTAACGCAGAGGTTTGCGATTGTAGTGGCTTCGTCGAGGATTTTGCCGACATACACGAATCCAATAAAGGTTAAGAGTTCGGGGGATTTGGGTAAGGCAACTTGCATGGCCGCAGGATAGCGATCGGGTGCGACAAAAAGACTATAGCTGCAAATATAGCTATAGCCAGTGAAGTTAGGACGCAGCAAGAGCAAGAACGGAGTCTATAGCATCATGAAGATTAGGTGAATCCCTTAGGAGTTTACGGATACGAGATTTCAGCCAAGCCCAACAGTTTTCAATACGGTTAAG
>JAPLHZ010000250.1 GCA_026389365.1 Cyanobacteriota bacterium | reverse complement strand
GCGGACATCCGGTAAATCGAGTGGAATGTGAATCTGATTCTCCATGAGGCCCCTCGCTTGCTGGCTAACATCTTGATTTTACAGCCAATCGATGAACGCTATATCTGGATACCGACCACGGCAATTCTAGGAGAACCATTTAATTGCAGGGATTTACAATTATGAGCTTAGTTTATCTTTAGAACAGACGATTTCATGATACTTTCGCAGGAGGTCTAATGTTGATTCGGAATGCAGATGGCGATTATAGTCCGGCTCACCGATCGCTTTTGGAATTTTTTGTAGCATTTAAGTTTGCGGCGGAGCTTGGGGCGTTGGCTCCTGATTTTCTGGAGCTGGCTCAAATGAAATCGGGGATCGATCGGTCTTTGGAACCGCGTGATTATACATGGTCGGAATACTTTGGTGGTGGGGCTGTTGCGCCGTTGAAGGGATTTGTGACGGAGAGTTTGGAGAAGTTGCGATCGGGCTTTGGGAAGGAGGTTTTGAGTAGAGCTGTATTGGATCTAATGATTCCTATGGTTTCAATTTCTACTTTATTACTGAAGATATTAGAAAGCACTCGCAACCTGACTGATGAGCAAATGTGTTTTCTAGGTGGGAATTTCGTCACTTTGACGGCTAAATCCAATCCGAGAATTATGTATGGTTTGGATTTGTCAAAGATGAGTTTAAAGAATGCAGATTTCCGCGATGTGTTTCTACGCTCAATTAATCTGACGCAGACCGATTTGACTGGAGCGCTATTTACTGGCAATTTTGGAGGCATACAGTCTGTAAAATTTAGTCGTGACGGCAATTTATTGGCAACAAGTGACTCTAACGGATACATTAACTTATGGAATGTGTATGACAATACCCAAGTCCTCAGTCTGCAAACAACAACATGGATTTCACCACTTTCCTTTCATCCTAATAAGAAATTGTTAGCTAGTGGTAGTGTCGATGGAAATATTAAGCTATGGAATACTGAAACAGGAATCTGTAAGGAATTTGCTGGTCACACATCGGGCATTCGTACCATTGAGTTTAGTCCAAGCGGTGAAATGATCGTAAGTGGAAGTGATGATGGAAATATAAAAATTTGGAATGCTATGACAAGAGAACATTTATGTACATTACAAGGCCATACTGGTTGGGTTAGATCGGTTGGCTTTAGTCCTGATGGAAAATTATTGGTGAGCGGGAGCGAAGACGCAACAGTTAGAGTTTGGGAAGTTGTGACTGGTGAATGCCTACAAACAATTTCAGATAATTTTGTCGTAGTGCGTTCAGTTGCATTTAGTCTAGATGGAAAATATTTTGCTGTTGGTGGTGACAACTGTTGTATAAGTATGTGGGACAGTAAAGAATTTAGATGCGTTAAAATTTTGGAAGGACATACTGCACCAGTAAGATCTATGGCCTTTAATCCAAATGGAGAACATCTTGCATCTGGAAGTGAAGATAACAGTGTTAAGGTGTGGAATATTAATACAGAAAAATGTATTGAAACCCTGCAAGAACATTCATCTATGGTTACATCTATTAGCTATAACTCTGATGGAAACTTATTGGCAACTGGGAGTTATGATCAAACTGTACAAATCTGGGATTTCAATCTAAAGAAAGGCCGAAAAATCTTACAAGGATACACTAATTGGCTATGGTCAATCGACTTCAGTCCTTGCAATTCTGTCTTTGCAAGTGGAGGTGATGATTCTGTAATAAGATTGTGGGGTGTTAATGACAATGAATCTGTAAAGTTACTGAAAGGCCACAGCAATTGGGTTTGGGGAGTCGCTTTTAGCCCAAATGCTCGTTTATTAGCAAGTGGTAGTGAAGATAAAACAATTCGACTATGGAATATTCAAAGTGGTAATTGCGAAAAGATTTTACTTGGGCATAGTAATAGAGTTCGCTGCGTCACTTTTAGTCCTGACAATCAACTACTTGCAAGTGCTAGCAGCGACTGCACTGTAAGAATTTGGGACATAAATACAGGAAGATGTCTTTGTTTAATACAACATGGAGATGCAGTTCAGACAGTAAACTTTAGTCCTGATGGTCAATTAATCGCAAGTGCTGGGTATGATCGCGTTGTTCTAATTCATAATGTCGTGACAGGTGAGCTTGTAACTGAAATCAAGGCTCTTAATAGCAATATCCATGGTGTTGCGTTTAGTCCTGTCGGAAAAGTCTTAGCAATATGTAGTCAGGATGGAACGGTTGAAATATGGTCAGTGGATACTTGGATTTGTTTAACAACTCTAGAAGGACACACTGATTCAGTACAATCGCTATCGTTCTCACCCGATGGGAAAATGTTGGTGACTGGCAGTATTGATAATACTGTACGTTTGTGGAATGTAGAAACAGGTAAGTCAAAAGTCATGATAGGACATTCACGAGCAGTATGGACAGTAGCATTCAGTGCCGATGGATTAATGGTTGCTAGCGCCGGACAAGATGAAATCGTTAAATTTTGGAATGTAGATAATGCCATTTGTATCAAAACGCTCAGACCTGTTCGCCCCTACGAAGGCATGAACATTACAGGTGCCAAAGGTCTGAGCGAAGGGACGATCGCTACTCTTAAGGCGCTGGGAGCCGTGGAGAATGGAGAATGATGAAGTTAGAATTGAGAATGGGAGGGAGGGGCGATTTGTATTTGTCGGTAAAAATCTATAATGGAAACCAATTAGGAGCAAAATCATGACGACTACGATCGATATTGGAACACTCATCACAACCACACCGGGACTCCACAACGGATGCCCTCACATCATTGGCAAAGGGATTACCGTTCGTCGCATTGTCACTTGGTATAAACGTGGTCTGAACTCTGAAGAAATAGCCGATCGCCTTGCAACCCTAAGCCTAGCGGAAGTCTACGCAGCCCTCGCCTACTACCATGCCAATACCGAAGCGATCGAAGCAGACATTGCCGCAGAAGCCGCAGAAGCCGATCGGTTGGAAAAACTCTACAGCACTAACGCGAGAGTATCCTCATGAGTCAAATCCGTCTGTATCTCGATGAGGACTCTCTTGATCAATCTCTTCTCAGGTAAGCCTTCCAGGGGGTAACGAAGAATTAACGTTTCAGACCAGTTTTTGAGGTTAGATTTGAAATTATGATTCAAGCACCTCAGATCGACGGAATTGAAATAGACCCACCAGACTGGGCAAACACCCCAGCGAGTATT
>JAPLHZ010000190.1 GCA_026389365.1 Cyanobacteriota bacterium | reverse complement strand
TTTCCCAACACATCCAATAATCGCGTCTGGACTTCTTGTTCCAAAGTCTTGAGCAAATCCAAGGTCACATACAAAAAATTCCCCGAACCACAGGCAGGATCGAGAATTCGTATTTGTTGCAACTTTTCTAAAAATGCCCGAATCTCTTTCGATGCTTTTTGTCTTTGTACCTTCGATGGATCGTCTTGTCCTTCCTTTAAAATTAATAGGCGATCGACCTCCGCTTCTACTAATAACCATTCCTCTCGTAAAGGCTCCATCACCACAGGACGCACCAACCGTTCCACATACGATCGCGGCGTGTAATGCGCTCCCAACCGACTGCGTTCTTTTTTATCCAAAGCTCGTTCCAACAACGTCCCAAAAATCGCTGGTTCTACCTCCGTCCAATCCTTATCTGCCGCTTCATACAATATTTCTAACTGTTCTTTGGGTAAATCAAACGCCGTAGCATTTACAAAAAAGCTGCCATTAAACCGCAAAATCGACTCAAACCCAAAACTTCCACCCGTATTCATCGTTTGCCAAAGTGCTTCTATCTCTGGTTTAAAGCGAGTAGGATTGGAGATCCAGCGATCGCTCAATGCCTTAGTCAAAACTTCCCCCTTCAGCAATCCAACATCTTCAGCAAACATCGTAAAAATGCAACGCATCAAAAAGTTAGCCACCTCATGCGCTTCATGCCCTTGCTCCTCTAGCCATCGCGCCAACTTTGCCAACGTACTCGCCACCTCTCGCGTTACCCGCGCCCGATACTTCTCAGGATTTAAGCTTTGCGGATCGGTAAAGATTGCCACAAACCGATTAAATACTTTCTCGTCCAACAGGCTATCTAGATCGATCCGCTCCCGCGCTCCATAGCCGCCGTAGTTGCCACTAAAACTCATCCACAATTCAAAATGGGAGCCAATATCGCAGGTCAGCAAAAATGGAGGCTTACTTGGCAAAAAAGGCGTGTAGCTTTGTGCCTGATAAAAAGCTTTCTCCATCGCTAGATCGTAGGTTTTCGTTCCGCGTTTTGCCGTTCCCTGCTTCAGCGTCCCACCCTGCTTTGCCTCAATCAAAAAATGCCCTTCTTTATAAAAATCAGCAAAATTTCGTGTATCTTTGCGATCCTTATTAAAAACTTTAAGATCCTTTTCAAAACAATAGGGGTCACCATCCACAGTACCTTTTGGGTAAGGACGCTCAACTCCTAAAGCATCACAAATATCTTGTAAAAAAGGTTGACAGTTAGCCCGTTCATTCCCCTGAGAGCCTTTCCACTTATCTAAAAATATTTGAACCCGTTGGCGGTGGTTATTCTCTTGAGGGCGACTGCTCATAGTTTCCAATCTAATTGCCTGAATATGCATCCTACTATGCCAGCAACCTAAATATTAAAAATTATTGCGAAAATGCATACCTCTGATTTTGATCGGTTGGATTAATCACGATATGCCCTTGATTAACTGGTCACAGCCAAATCTGATCCAAGCAGGGACAACCTTAATCAAATCTGAGGCTAAGGCTATTTTGTTCAAACCGATCAGATGGATAATTGATAATCATGAAACTATTCTAGACATAAAAGATGCGATCGTAGCCCTGCAAAGTCAGTATCCCAGCGTAATTTACACCGATTGAAGCAATGCTATCTAAATCGAAAATTACGGGTTCACTAATATGGCTCAAGCTCAACGGCAGGCGGGAGCGGGACTTGGACTAGTAAAGACCCTATTTAGAATGAAATAGCCCTGTGAGTACACCACTGTCTCCATCACCAACTTCAACTTGGGACGATCGCTCTTACTGTCTTCATCGCCTATGCTGCTCCCAACAGCAAAACTCTCGCCTTTGCCCCAAGCCTAATCAAGATAGGGAAATCTGTACTTACCTGTGATAGTGACAAAGGGAGAATTGAAAATGAGAAAACTTGAACGAATTTAAAATCCGATCGCCCCATTCTAATCTCCCAATTCCTAATTCTTAGCTCACTCCTTTGGGATAGTTCTGTTCGGGATTGATCAAACGCAGTAGTTTTTGTTTAACTTGGGCATCGTAAATGTTCCATTTCAATTTGGAATATTCGTTATTTTCGGCAAAACCAGATAGAAAACGGATGGGAATTTCAAACCCGCCCGCCTGCGATCGTCCTCCGCCAAAGAACCGACCCTGAGCATCCTGACCAAAGGCTTCCTTTAGGAATTCATCAGGATCAAGTGTGATTTTGTTGGTCCGCAGAGATCCGACTACAATTTCAATCTCGTCATCCTCATCATGGACAATGCCGTAGACCACAGCCGTATGAACATTGTCTTCTGTAACCAAAAAGTCAGCAGCCTGCGGAATAGCATCACGATCGTCGTACCGCAAGAATCCCACGCCTGCAATGGAGAAGCTGTTTTGGACCGTGCGGTTTTTCAGCGATCGTTCAATCACATCCATCACCGGACGCGATCGGGCGGACTGGAGGACCGCATTCAGAAGCTGGGTGTCATAAAAACGACTGATATATGCTGCCGCCAAGAAATCTTCTTCTTGTGCTTGCATCAAACGGTTAGTATCCGATCGTAACCCATGCATCAACGCCGTAGCACATTTGACATGCTCAGAGATGTTGCTGTCGAGCTTGATTAGTCCCGCTTGAATATATTGGGTAAGAATAGTCGCTGTTGCCCGCGCATGGGTCCGAATATCCACAAATTCAGCCGTCAGATCATCCTGCAAACTGTGGTGATCAATGATGACAGTAATGGGAATATTGGCCTCTCGCAGTGTGCCCATGAGCTGGCTAGTCGTCCCTTGATTGTCGATTAGGACAACACCACGATAAATAGACAGGTCTTTGGTTTTGACCGCTTGGACCGTCCAGCGCTGAAGTGGGATGCCCGTTAGCTTGACTAAGGCGATGTTTTCCTGATGGCTGAGGGTGCCAGCATAGACAATGTCTGTGGGAATATCAAATTTCTGAGCAATTAGCTTATAGGTCCAAGCCGAAGACAACGCATCAGGATCGGGGAAATCCTGTAACACGATGACCTGACGTTCGCCTCGGTGCCGCTCTAAGGTTTTGCGAAATTGGTCAACCTTTTGCTCTTGTTCAGGCGATCGTAATGTATCGTAGGGCGATCGGACCCGATATTCCTGGTAGTTATTGTTCCCATTGCTATTGTTCCCACTAAAGGCAACCCCGTTGGGATTGGGCGGAAAGTCAATGGCGGGACGATCTAAGGCGAATGAGTTGGTTTCTAATGAGAGGGAATCAAAAGAAGACCGCTCTTGAAGAGGATCCGCCGAACTGGTGCTGTCAGATTGCATAGAAAATTACAGAATGCAAAAGTGGTGAGGATGACGATCGTAAGAGAATTCAGAAGATTACGCTAGTGTTACCGTAAGTTACGGCACTCTAAAGTGTTCAAAAACACCATAATGCGCGATTCAGGCTGACAACGTTTAACGATCTGTCTTGATGATGTCACATTCACAAGAAATAAAATAGATCTCCTAGAAAATATTTAAAAAATGAAGTGAGCCATTTTTCATTAGTATGTAAAAAATGGCTCACCCCGGCGAGTTATTCCTACTTAAATACAACCCAAATAGTGCCATTTTCCATTTTAAAAGTATTGACGCCATCACGGCCAAGACGGCGGTAGACTATTCCGCCATTTTGATCTCGATACACCATGGATCGTCCGGGTTCAGGCATAAAGTCACTGACAACTCCATCCTCCCAACTTAAAACAATATGACCTTGTGATTGATAAAATATGCAGGGCATACGGGCTTCAGTTTTATCAGACTCATTTAATATATAAGTACAAGTTGCTTTTGCGGTATCTGCACGAGCGGGAAGAGTGGCGATGAGGGATGCGATCGTGACGAGAGTCCCGGAGAGAATGGCGTAGAGTTGCATGTTAAACTCTCCATGGAGTTTTAGGCTGATGATTTATGCTAGCGCGTAGGATTTTGAGGTTATGCAGATGCGAATTGCCAGTAATGAAGGGGATTTGAAAAGTTGAAGGGTGTGCCACTTATGCCCCGATCGTTCTGTCAGGCTGCTAAAATTGAATTAGTGTAGAAGAATTAATATAGAACTAGCTGTTCTCTATCATGATATTTATTAATCCCAGAACTGATTTCGCATTTAAGAAAATTTTTGGCTCAGAACAAAGCCATGATATTTTGATCAGCTTTCTGAATGGCATTCTGTATGGAGGACACTCAACGATTCAAACACTGACCATTGTAAATCCTTACCAAGCGCCTATTATCAAGGGATTAAAGTCCACCTATCTCGATATTAAAGCTGAATTGAAGACGGGCGAAATGGTGGTGATTGAAATGCAAGTTTTGAATGTAGCAGGGTTTGAAAAACGTATTCTCTATAATGCGGCTAAAGCCTACTCAGTTGAACTTTCCGAAGGCCAGTCCTACGCACATCTGAATCCTGTGATTGCGTTGACTATTACTGATTTTGTTATGTTTGAAGAGGTTTCTCAGCATATCTCTCGTTTTATGTTGAAAGAAAAGGACTGTTTGATGGACTATCCAATTCAAGATTTGGAGTTGGTATTTGTTGAATTGCCGAAATTTCACCGATCGTTGTCTGAGCTAGAAAGTCAGAGCGATCGATGGATTTATTTCCTTCAACATGCTCCAGATTTAGAAACTATTCCTGAAATGATGGCTGCAATCCCGGAGATGAATCAAGCATTCGCGATCGCAAACAAAGCAACGTTGACCCGTGATGAACTCGATGAACAACATCGACAATCCTTCTTTATTCACGATCAGCGAGGAGTAGCGATTAAAGCGACAGAACAGGGGATTAGACAAGGTCTTGAACAAGGTCTTGAACAAGGTTCTCGACAGCAACAATTAACGATCGCAAAACGATCGCTGTCTCTCTTGGATGATGAGACCATTAGTCAAATTACGGGATTATCTATGGATACTATCCAACAATTACGTCTTACGTCATGAGTAAAGACTGCCCATCAATGTTTAAAAGCCATCTTACAATGACCCACGATCGCAGTCTATATTCTTTGATTGTTAACGCATAAAAGTTAAGGCACAAATCGTACAAATTTGTTCTTCCCAAATTGCAACACCTGACCAATTAAATCGGATGATGTTTCAAATATGAAATTTGGGTCGGCCACCTTTTCACCATTCAGTTTCACTCCCCCGCCTTGAATCTGTCGTCTCGCATCAGAACTCGTTTTACAAAGGCCCGATGCACTCGTAACGAAGAAAATTTTGGCTGGAAACTCGATCGTACTCACCGAAAATTCTGGCACTGAATCTGCTTCCGTTGAGCCACCAATCAAATTTGCGGCATCTGCTTGCGCTTGTTGGGCCGCCGCCATTCCGTGATATTGACTCACCACATCTAGGGCCAAGACTTTTTGTTGGTCGCGGGGATTTTGTGAAAGCTGACTGTAATCCAGTTGGGTCAGCAGTGTGATGTAGTTTTCTAGAAGTGCGTCAGGTGTTTTTTCTAATTTGGAATACATTGTCAGCGCGTCTTCATTCAGCCCGACATAGTTTTCCAGCGATTTCGACATTTTTTGAGATCCATCAGTTCCAATCAAAATAGGCATTAACAACCCAAACTGAGGACGCATTCCAAAGTGCCGCTGCAAATCTCGACCGACCGCAATATTAAACTTCTGGTCTGTGCCGCCAAGTTCAACATCCGATTCTATAGCCACCGAATCGTAGCCCTGCATTAATGGATAGAGGAACTCGTGGAGGAAAATAGGATTTCCTTTGTCGTACCGATCGCTGAACCCTTCCTTTGCGATCATTTGGCCGACGGTCATAGTGCCCAAGAGGTCTAGAATTTTGGTTAAATCCATTCCCGCCAACCACTCGGAGTTATAGCGAATTTCTAAGCGTCCCGGCGTATCAAAATCCAGAATCGGGCGAACTTGCTCAAGATAGGTTTGGGCATTGAGTTTGACTTGTTCTTCTGTAAGCTGCTTGCGGACCTCAGATTTTCCCGTGGGATCACCAATTCGAGCGGTAAAGTCGCCGATGATGAGCACCGCCGTATGACCTGCATCCTGAAACGATCGCATCTTACGCACCGGAATGCTGTGGCCCAAATGAATATCGGATCCGGTTGGGTCGATACCCATTTTGATTCGTAAAGGCCGATCGCTTTGGAGAATGCGCTGCTCTAAATTTTCATCCGCATTAGTCGCATCGCTAGAGGGGAAAATTTCATGGGTGCCCCGATGTAGCCAGCCAAAGGAAGAAGTCATGGGAATGCAGGTGGCTCCGAAAATAGAATAGGTATCAGCCAAAAACAGGCGTACAATGCCCGACTTTTATTAGATCACATTACTATAGGTTAAAGGGAAATACCGTTCATAAAACCTTTGTCAAGGACTAAATGTTCGACTATTCTAATTAAAGTAATTCAACACCTTAGACAATCCATGCAGCGTACAACGATCGTTTCCTCTACCATAAGTTGTGTCTACCATAAGTTGTGTCTACCATATCTGAAGCTTCAACCCATCCCGTCATCTAGAGAGAGTTGCCGTGTCGTCGAATACGTTACCCCGCAAGACCAACGAAAACGAATCGACCGCTCAATTTGTTGGCGGGGCGAGTAAAGTCGCGGGCGCAACGCTAATTGGGGTGTTGATGTTGAGCAGCTCGCTAGTGGCAGGGGCCTTGGTGGGTCTGGCGATTAGCTTTCAGAATTTGCCCGATGTGCGCATTTTACGCAACTATACGCCCAGCGAAACGACTCATATCTATGATGTGAAGGGTAAGCATCTGACGAGTTTACATGGGGAGGCGAATCGGGAAGTGGTGCCATTGGATGAAATTTCGCCGCACTTGAAACGATCGGTGATGGCTATTGAAGACAGTTATTTTTATGCCCACAAAGGGGTCAATATAACTTCGACAGGTCGTGCGCTGAAAGCCAACTTCAACCGAGGCGAAACCACTGAAGGTGGATCTACCCTAACCATGCAGTTGGTTAAAAATTTATTTTTATCGCCCGAACGAGCATTTACCCGAAAACTTGCTGAAGCCGTTTTAGCGTTACGAGTCGAGCAAGTTTTTAAAAAGAATGAAATCTTAGAGCTTTATCTCAACCAAATTTACTGGGGACACAATAATTACGGTGCAGAAACTGCGTCTCAGAGCTACTTTGGGAAATCTGTACGAGATTTGAATCTGGCTGAATCCGCGATGATGGCTGGCATCATTCAAGCTCCTGAAGATCTCACTCCGTTACGAGGCGATACCAAGTCTGCTACGACTCGTCAGCATGTGGTGTTGCAGCGGATGCGAGAGTTGAATTGGATTACAGCAGAGGAAGAAAAACAGGCGCGAGACTATAAAATAAAATTCGGTAAAGTCACATCGTTCCAAGGCAGTGAAATTCCCTATGTGACGGAAGCGATCGTTAAGGAAGTCGAGAAAAAATTTGGCCGCGATGCCCTTCTCAAAGGGGGACTACGGATTCAAAGTTCAATCGATACGAAGCTACAACGTATTGCAGAGGAAACGGTTCGTCAGAGCTACCGATCGGGTGCGGACCAAATGGCGCTGGTGGCCGTTGATCCTCGGACCCACTACGTCAAAGCAATGGTGGGGGGAATTGATTATAGAAAGAGCCAGTACAACCGAGCGACCCAAGCCCTGCGTCAACCGGGTTCTGCATTTAAACCATTTGTTTACTACGCTGCGTTTGCCAGTGGCAAGTATGGCCCGGATTCCACCATTATGGATAGTCCGGTGGGCTACCCTGATGGGGATGAGATGTATTATCCCCAGAATTACGATCGGAGTTTTGCGGGAGCTATGAGTCTGCGGCGGGCGCTGGAGATGTCGCGAAATGTTCCAGCGGTTCGTCTTGGGCAAGAAGTTGGCCTGAATAAAGTGATTGAAATTTGTCGCAGTTTGGGAATTAAAAGTCCTATTGAGCCTGTAATATCATTGCCGCTAGGTGCGGTAGATGTGACACCGCTAGAAATGGCGACGGCCTATGCGACTTTGGCAAACAATGGTTGGTACAGCGATCCAACATTGATCGTCCAAGTGACAGACAGCAAGGGTGGCATGGTGCTGGACAATCGTCCGAAGCTTAGACTGGTATTAGATCCTTGGTCTGCGGCGGCGACTAATGAACTGATGCAGGGTGTGGTCAATCGCGGGACAGCAACTGCGGCTCAGCTCGGTCGTCCGGTGGCGGGGAAAACGGGAACAACCTCGTCCGAGAAAGATATTTGGTTTGTCGGATCGGTGCCGCAGCTTTCGACAGCGTTGTGGGTCGGCAATGATGACAATACTCCTCTGGGATCTGGGGCGACAGGTGGAATGGTGGTTGCTCCGATTTGGCGTGATTTTATGTCGCAGGCCGTGCGTGATTTGCCGGTCGAAAGCTTTAGACCGCCGAGTGATTTTCAGAAACCGTAGCGATTGACGAATTGAGAATTTAATGAAGCCTTATCAGTTTGTCCCGATCGTCCCCAGTTCCGAGCCGATCGTCCCTATTCCCAGTCCAGAATTTGATCTAATTACGCCCCATCCCTATAAAAAACTTGGTGCGCCCTATGGTGAAAAGTCGCCGTTTTATGTGCGATCGGGTGTTTTAGAAAAACTTAGGGCAGCGCAGTCTAAATTACGATCGATAAAACCGGGCTGGCGAATCCAGATTTTTGATGCCTATCGTCCGGTGGCGGTGCAGCAATTTATGGTGGACCATACGTTGCAGGAAGTTTTGACGGCGAAGGAGTTGGGCAATGGTGCGACGGAAGTAGAACGATCGCAGGCGTTGCAAGAGGTGTATCAGTTTTGGGCGGTTCCTAATTTGGATCCATTAATGCCACCACCTCACAGTACGGGCGCGGCGGTCGATGTGACGTTGGTGGATGAATTGGGCACTGCCGTAGATATGGGTTCGGAGATTGATGAGATTTCACCGCGATCGTTCCCGGATCATTTTGTCGGGATCCTGGAGGGAGAGGGATTTGATCAGAATCGACAGCTATTGAATTTCGTTATGACCCGTGCGGGGTTTGCTCGGCATTATCACGAATGGTGGCATTTTTCCTGGGGCGATCAGCTTTGGGCTTGGACAGTGATGCGATCGATGGCGTACAAACCCGAGGTGACAGCAAAGTATGGTCGCGTTGAGTAATTTCAGTGATAAGTAAGTGGTATCATAGATAGCCGACATCTTTATTTTAAGGAAACTGAGACATGTCACTGGTCCAAGAAGACAAACAAAAAATTATTACCGACTTCCAAAAACACGAGACCGACACTGGGTCCGTTGAAGTTCAAGTTGCAATGTTGACCGAGCGGATCAATCGCTTGAGCGGCCACCTCAAAACCAACAAAAAGGACCACGGTTCGCGCATTGGTCTTTTGAAAATGATTAGCTTGCGGAAGCGTTTGCTGTCTTATGTTCAGAAGCTTGACTACGCACGATACAAGACTTTGATTGGTCGGCTGGGTATTCGGGGTTAAGAAATTTTTCACTGGGTTTGAATCGATCGCGATTTAAATCTATTGTTTTTCAAGTTGTAGCTGTTGAGTATTGACGATTATGTCAACCGAATCTAAAGAGCCAGAAGCTTCTAAATCTCAATCGTTGCCCTTCGAGCCGACTTCTAAAAAAAAGAAGCCTGCTGCGCCACGATCGACCGGATTTTTAAATGATCCATCTTCAGGAATTCCTCAAGTGGTGAGTCAGCGTATGGGAAGACGCATGGCGTTCTTTTCCGGCGTACCGAGTGTTTTGGGTATGGCGACGTTTATCGTTAGCTATTACTTAGTGTCTCAACAGCATTACGATTTACCAAATTCAGCCGTGTTACTGGTGAGTCTCGGGTTCTTCGGGTTAGGAGTTGTGGGCTTGTCCTACGGTATTCTGTCCGCCTCCTGGGAGCCAGAACAAGCAGGTTCGATTTTGGGCACTGAGCAATTTGGGATTAATTTTGCCCGTGCAAGTGATGCGTTCAAAGAAGCTCGTCGTGTGGCGATTCGGGACGCAGAAAAGACAAAGAAGAAGAAGTAAACGATCGAAGCGTTTGATTCTAAATAGTATTAAAAATCGCATTGGGACTCTTCTCCTAGTGCGGTTTTTAATTTGTCGTCCTAATAATGATCTAATCACGATCGCACCTTGAACTGATGGATAATGTCAGTCTGTTGCGTTGGGAATTGCGATCGTGAAATCAAAGAATTCGCTTTTGGATGTGTTTGCGAGCCGGAAGATGGCAACGCTGCTAATGCTGGGGTTTTCGTCGGGGTTGCCGTTGTATTTGACGGGAAAAGACCCAATGCAGGCATGGCTTTCTAATGAAGGCGTTGATCTGAAAGTGATCGGGTTCTTTAGCATTGTGGCGTTGCCCTATTCGTTGAAATTTTTGTGGTCGCCCTTTATCGATCGGTATGTGCCGCCGTTTCTTGGTCGTCGTCGGGGGTGGCTATTGATAACGCAGATTTTGTTGATTCTTACGATCGCGCTGATGGGATTCCAAGATCCCGGAGCCTTGAAGACGGTCCCGACGGCAACAACGGCAGCGGTGGCTTGTGCAGGAAGTAGTTTTTTTCAGGGACTGTGTGAAATTCGCCATACGGTTGGCTTGATGGCCGGGAGTTCTATTTTTTGGTTCGCGATGATCGTGGCCTTTTTTAGTGCGACTCAGGACATTGTGGCAGATGCCTATCGGACGGATAGTTTGACCGAATCTGAACGCGGGGCCGGGGCTTCTGTATTTTTGTTTGGGTATCGCATTGCGATCCAAATTGCAGGTGCATTGACGTTGGCATTTGCACAGGTGATGCCTTGGAAATGGGTTTATTTTGTGATGGCATTGTTGATGAGTGTGGGGGTGGTCGCTTCCCTGATTGCCCCGGAACCTGAGCAAGATAGTGTGCCGCCGACTAGTTTGGTAAATTCAATTGTGTTGCCATTTCAGGAATTTTTTCAGCGAAGTGGTTGGCAGCGGGCGATATTAATTCTTGTTTTTATTGTGATTTATAAGTTGGGTGATTCACTTTTACGTAATGTTGCTACTCCGTTTTTATTAGATAAAGGATTGGGATTTAGTACGGCAGAAATTGCGTTTCCAAAGTTGATTGCATTCTGGGCGACGACGATGGGGACATTGTGTGGTGGCGTGATTATGACGCGGATTGGGGTGAATAAGTCACTCTGGATTTTTGCGATTTTACAAGCCGTTGGGAATTTGGCCTATGTATTGTTAGCGATCGTAGGAAAGAGTTATCCCATTATGTTTGCGGCGTTGAATATTGAAAATTTCTGTGCTGGCCTTGAGGCTGCGGCATTTGTGGCATTGTTGATGAGTTTGTGCAATGCGGGATTATCAGCAACGCAATATGCTTTGTTTTCGTCATTGCAGGCATTTAGTCGCGATATTTTAACGGCTCCGGCAGGTGTCTGGGCGGGACAAATGGGTTGGGTTCCATTCTTCACAATGACGGCGATCGCGGCCTTGCCAGGGATTTTATTGTTGCCGTTCTTTGCACCGTGGAATGAGGGGAATGTGGAATAGCGAATGTAGAATTGGTGAATGCGATCGGACCTTAAAAATTCGATCGTAGATTGATTGAGCATTGGCGCAAAGATCAAAGTGCATGTCCCCGTATTCCTGTACGCTAGATGTCTGTAGAGTTTCAGCATTGATCATGACATCTGTTTCCCAACGTTTTCAGCAACTTCGCGATCGCGCCCAATGTGCTTTGATCCCCTTTCTGACAGCGGGCGACCCTGATCTCGCAACGACAGCGGAAGCCCTGCGGGTATTAGACCGATCGGGTGCGGACATTATTGAACTTGGGGTACCCTATTCCGATCCGTTGGCTGACGGTCCTGTGATTCAGGCGGCAGCGACAAGGGCATTGGAGCGCGGGGTGAAGCTGGATGATGTGTTAGCGATGTTGAAAGAGGTGATTCCAACAATCAAGGCTCCGATCGTTCTTTTTACCTATTACAACCCGATTTTAAACCGTGGTATTAATAGCTTTCTGCAAGAAATTGCCAGCATTGGGGTGAAGGGATTAGTGGTGCCAGATTTGCCCTTAGAAGAATCGGATGGATTGTTGAAACCAGCGCTGACCTATGGCATTGAAGTGATATTGCTCGTTGCGCCCACTAGTCCTGCCCCTCGGATTGCGGCGATCGCTCGTCAATCTCAAGGGTTTATTTATGTGGTGAGTACAACGGGTGTGACGGGAATGCGGACGCAGATTAGTGCGAAAACAAAAGATTTGATTCAAGAATTGCGAATTGTGAGTGATAAACCTGTGGCTGTGGGGTTTGGGATTTCGCAACCGGAACATGCGCGTCAGGTGATGGAATGGGGCGCAGACGGGGCGATCGTGGGAAGTGCCTTTGTGAAACGGTTGTCTGAAGGGTCGCCAAAGGAAGGCTTGAAATCTATTGAGGCATTTTGTCGCACGTTAAAAGCTGCAATTACTTCTGATTAGAACTTCTAATTAGAGTTGCGATCGAATCCATTGGCGGAACTGTTTGATTAGTTTGTTTTCGCCATCATCTGACCTCATTAAAGATGAATTCCAGTGTGAGCAACGATCGCCATTACCTGTTGTCGTGAGAGTTTAGGAAATCCCTTTGTAATTGTGTCCAGCGTGGCCTGAGCTAGTGCCAAGGGTAATGTACAAAAATCCTTGGCAGGACCAGTGGGTAGGGCACTAGTATACCGATCGGCTAATTCTAGATTGCGTCTTGCATATTGGTCGAGTTCAGTCATAGTCCAGCCCTGTGGCATAAACGTCACCCCCCGAATCAGATCTTCATTGTGATTTCGCAAGATATTTACCGCCTGTAAGCCTCTCCCAAAGCCGATCGCATCTTGTCGATTACTATAGCTATAGCCAGTGAAGTTAGGACGCAGCAAGAGCAAGAACGGAGTCTATAGCATCATGAAAATTAGGTGAATCCCTTAGGAGTTTACGGATACGAGATTTCAGCCAAGCCCAACAGTTTTCAATACGGTTAAGGTCTG
>JAPLHZ010000015.1 GCA_026389365.1 Cyanobacteriota bacterium | reverse complement strand
TTGCTCAAATGTTGCTGGAGTCACGCCGCACAACCGTTTGAACTCTACAGGCTCTAAATTCTTAGCTTGTTTATAACTCACGTTCAATTAGCTGAATTTATATCTATTGTACAACTTTATTCGACTTTCGCAGGAGGTCTACTATGTGATTATCCTCGACCTTCCTTGATTCGCGCTCATAGCGATCAGCAAGTTTATATGGCAAGCCTACTTACAAAAACTTTAGGAAATGGAGCATCGGCTGTTATAACTGGCGAAATTCCTGACCTAGATTATTTTTGTGGACGTGGAGCAAAAGATATTATTCCACTCTGGCGTAATTCAGAAAGTAGTGAAGCAAATATTACAAATGGAGTTCTTGCAGTACTTAACACAACTATTAAGAGAGAAATTTCACCAGAGGACTTTTTTGCTTACTGTTATACACTTCTTGCAACACCTAAATATGTCAAAGAATTCTGGAATGAATTAGAAACACCAAGTCCAAGAATTCCAATTACTAAAGATGCAGATTTATTTGTGCGGGTGGTAGCAACGGGACGCAAACTCATCTGGTTACACACCTATGGGGAAAGATTTGTTCCGACTGGTAAAAAAGCAGGAAAAATTCCCACTGGTACAGCCCGATGCAAAATTGGAACACCTACAACCGAAAAAGACTATCCAGATCAATTTGCCTACGATGTTGGTAATCAAGAACTTAAAGTAGGCAGCGGCGTATTTTCAAATGTTCGTCAAGAAGTTTGGGAATTTAGAATTTCAGGCTTAGATGTGGTCAAATCTTGGCTTGCTTACCGCATGAAAAGCGGCGCAGGTAAAAAATCTTCACCATTAGATGATATTCGTCCGCAGACTTGGCAGTTTGATAATGAACTTCTCGATTTACTCTGGGTACTTGATGCAACTATCGATCTTTATCCTGAACTGTCTAATTTATTTGATGAAGTTATTCAAAGTCAGTTATTTCTAGCTTCCGATTTTCCACAACCTACAGATATCGAGCGATCGGCAGCTTCCACTGTTCAAGGGCAATTACCATTGCTTGAGTTAGAGGAGGAAATTGAGGAGGAAGATTAGTCGGAAATGGTGGCGATGTCGTTTTCGTCGAGGCGATTCCATCGATCGCCTTTGCCGAAGGAACGTAGTATCCCGGTCGGCAAGACATTGATGCTTACCGAACCCAAACATTGCGTTATCGCCAAATTCCACTGAGCTATGCGTTTAAGGATCATTCCTATTGGACCGATCGGATTATTCCCTGTACCGGAGTGGGATCTGAAAAGCTCTGTAGCGCTTGCACGCCCCCGAAGAGACGACATTCTTCAGGGGTTTCTCAATCAATTTAATTAAGCGGATGTTGATTAAGCGGATGGAATATGGACAGAATGCGATCGGGCAATGCCATACCATTCACTAGCACGATCGGCATACCCCACTTCCACAACGTAATCCCGAGATGGAACCGGAACTTCAATCCGCAACTCTTGGCTTAACTCATTGCAGTCATACTGATAGAAGTTTTCCAGCACCTCGCTTTCTGGATTGATGCCGGTCACATCATAGAGACGTAATGCAAAATCCTTGCCGCCTTGTTGTTTTGCATCGCGCTTCTGCGCTTCTGTCAGTTGCCAACGGACGACTGCTTCACGCGAATTTTGAGGCGCGATCACAACGCTAGACCGATCGCCCCCCAGCCGGGTTGGATCTGAGTTTGGCGTACTGCCGATCTCCGCACCCGCTGCTGCGCCAACTCCAGCCGCCGCAATGCCCGCTCCAGCTTGGGTCACACCGTCCGTTTGATTCGAGGCACCCTCTTTCAATTGGTCCACGAACTCGGAACCCGTTATTGGGAGGTCCGGCGTATTGTCGTCAAAGGACCAGTCTTGATCCAATGAGAAATCGCCGGGTCCATCAACTGGAGGAACGGTAATGTTAGGCGCATCCAGATTGGTTTTAATCTTAGACAGCTTTGTTGTGGCCGCATCTTGAACAGCCTCTCCATCGTTAGCGTCTGTTCTATTCCCTTCCAAGAATCCCCAAGCTGCTGCACCCGCCGTGGGGTCCATCGCCCGATCGGCTAGATTTACATCTGTCTCATCGCGAATGTAGGGGGCACCATCGTTTTCGTTCCAGTTATCCCCGTCTCCTTTCAGGTTCGCCGCTGCACCCGCCGTCAATCCACCGATCGCTGCTGCACCACCGACCAAAGCCGTATCGCCTGTATTGAACGTATTGCCTAGGATTTCAGTCCTATTGCTTGTTGCATTTTTCGCCCGATCGCCGTCTCCAGCCGGGGGAGTATCAAGTGAAGTACCAAATCCAGAATCGTTGCGATCGTCATCACCGCCTCGGACCATGCTGTTGGCGTTATCGCGCTTATTCGGCAACAACAACAACAGCAATCCAGTCCCGAGTAGACCTAAGGGAAGCAACCACTTGAGCCAGCCGGGGAACGGCAAACCAAAGAGATTCCCATCGGTTTCCGCCGGCAAGCTGTCGTTAGAATTGGCAGCCTTGCTCGCACCAGTTTTAGTCCCTATCCCGGAAGGCTCGCCCGTGGCTGGACTGACTTCAGTGCCGGAGACTTTACTGCCGCCCGCTTCCATTTTGGCAGCTTTCTCACCTGGCACGATCGACACAACGTTTTCAGGGCTGGGTTTCTGCACTTGAGCAATGCCCGATTGACGAATCGTACTCTGACCGACTTCCGTTCCCAGGAAGCCCAGGAATGCCTTCACGGGGTTGCTCATCCCACCATTTGCGTCCGATTTGTGGACGTAATACAACGGCTGAGAGAATGGATACAGGGGACTCGTTGGCAATACGCCATTCATGGTCAGCGTCCGCAATTTATCTTGAGTGCGGGCTTGATTTGCGGGGATAAAGCTAACAGCAGAACCCTTTAGGCTCGAAATCAGCGCTTTCATGCTGGTGTCTTCGAGCTTGATCGCATTTTTACCTGATTCCAATGGCGCATTTTTGAAGGCTGGATAGCCCGCTAATGCTTGACGTGTGTCACTGTTGGTCCGATCGACAAAGGTAATCTCGCCTTTTGCGCCGCCCAATTGTGACCAATCCGTTATGTCACCTCGGAACATCTGCGCAAACTTTGGAATCGTTAAATCCTTAGCAAACGAATTTTGAGAGTTCACGACCACTGCAATTTTGTCTCGGCCAATCAGGGATGCAACTAACCCCTGAGCCTTCTCTTGCTCTGTCAAAGGCCTGCCGATCGCTGCAATATCTGCTTGTCCATTCAACACATCTTCTAGTGCCTTCGTCGCACTGACCTGAGACACATCCACCGAAGATCCAGGGAACTGAGTTGAAAATTTCTTTTTCAAAGCACCATTCATCAACAACATGCTGTTGCTGCTGTGAACCCGAACTCTTGTGCCTTTCTCAATCGCCATATCGGTGGACGCTACAGCACTTTGTAGGCCTATCGATTGTGCCAAAGCCGCAGTACTCAAACCATTGAAGGATGTCGTCAGCGGGGTGGCAGATGCGACCAACACACAAACCCATCCAAATTGCCGGGGAGAAAGCCTTTTATTTTGCACCATTTTTACCGAATACCCCTGCCCAAATAGGAAACGTTGTTTACATGCCACCTTTGCGCTGACTTAAAGCAAGACTCACAATACAGCAAGCACAGCAAGCCGTATCAGTCTATGCGATCGTTCAGAACGAAAAAGCGAGATCACTGGTGATTCATTTTGTCAAAAGAATCGGTAATTGCACAGATTTTTTAGATATTTGTGCTTAAATTACGAGCCGATCGTACAAAACTCCCCATAACTTGTAATACTCATCACGTTAGATCTCATTTGAGGAAACGAAACATGAATTCAAACTTTTTTCAGATTTAATTGCTCAGTTTCCCTGCATTCTCCGCCACCCGTCCACCCCTCGAAATCCCCATGAAGCTTGCCAACCGTCCGTCTATTCGTCCCCAAGATGACTCCAAAGCCATCACCTGTGATTATTTCGATCGCATTGCCCCAGAACTCGATTCTTGGAACCGCCGTAATCGTGCCTATTACCGAGATCTAGAAGTCTTCCATCAATTTGTTATTTCCCCCGGTGCGAGGGTTCTGGAAATTGGCTGCGGGACGGGAGATTTGTTGGCGCAGGTCAAACCGGGCTTGGGAATTGGAATTGATTTTTCTCAGAACTTAGTTGCGATCGCTCAAGCTAAATATCCACACCTACATTTTCACGGTCTGGATGCCGAGACCTTCACGCCTGACGATATTTTTGATTCATCAGATGGCTTATCTAGCGGACCGTTTGACTTTATTATTTTGTCAGGAGTCCTCGGACATCTGAGCAATATCCAAGCCGTTCTCCACCGATTACATCTTTTTAGTGGCCCTCGCACTCGCCTGATTCTCACCTTTCATAACTACCTCTGGCAGCCGCTTTTGACCGCTGCTGAAAAAATTGGCCAACGCCGTCCTCAGCCGCCCCAAAGCTGGCTTTCGATGCATGATGTGGAAAATTTACTGGCCGTTACGGGCTACCAAACCGTCAAAACTGGGCGACGATTTCTCTGCCCCAAGGGAATTCCAGTGGTCAGTCCGATCGCCAACCGATTTCTAGTGCAACTCCCTGGACTGAATCACTTGGGCCTCACCAACACTATTATCGCTCGTCCTCAGCCGCGCCCCGAGAGACCCGTCTTAAGCTGTTCTGTGGTGATTCCGGCCCGAAATGAAGCGGGGAATATTGCCAGCGCGATCGATCGCTTGCCGAAATTGGGCTGTCATACTGAAGTCATTTTTGTTGAAGGTCATTCCAGCGATCGAACTTGGGACGAAATTCAGCGCGTTGTCCAGAACGGTCATCCCGAATTCAAGCTCAGTGCCTTCCAGCAAACAGGCAAGGGCAAGGCCGATGCGGTCAGATTGGGATTCGATCGGGCGACGGGTGATGTGTTGATGATTTTGGATGCGGACCTGACGGTTCAACCTGAAGACTTGTCGTTGTTTTTTGAGGTAATTGCCTCTGGGCGCGGGGAATTTATTAATGGATCACGCCTTGTTTATCCGCGATCGGGGGAAGCGATGCCTTGGATTAATAATCTGGCCAATAAATTCTTCAGCCTCGCATTTTCCTTTCTGTTGGGGCAAACCTTAAAGGATACGCTGTGCGGTACGAAGGTGATTCACCGCGATGACTACGAAAAATTGGTGGCGGGACGCGAATACTTTGGCGACTTTGATCCGTTTGGTGATTTTGATTTGCTTTTCGGAGCAACCAAGTTGGGGCTTCATTTAGTCGATGTCCCTGTGCGTTATCAACCGCGTGTCTACGGGACCTCGAATATTTCCCATTTTAAAGAAGGTCTTGTTCTTTTGAAAATGTGTCTCTATGCGTCTAAAAAGATCAAGTTCTTTTAAATGAATGTTGTACTATTCTGTCATCAGGAATAATCCTTGAGACTAGGAACTATCGGTGCATAAGTGTCGTCATATTGGGAATAACAATTTTTGTGGCTGTTATTCCTGATTTTTTATGTTGAAATCTAAGTTGTTGAAAGCTAAGTTGTTGAAATCTAAATTAACGTCTAAATTGAATGTTGTTATTGTCTATGGCTTGTTACTGACCGCAATGGGTTCTATTGTAAGCTCTCCCGCTCAGGCCGAACAATCGGGTTATGCTGGCCAAAATGGAGAATCTCGAACTATTTTTCTAGACCCACAACAGCCATTATTTTTAAATCTTTCTGGGATGGATGGCGCTCCTGGAGCCGATGGGGCTAGACGCAATAGCGATAGATATAACTGGAATACGAACGATCGTGACTATGATGATTATGACGAGTACGATAAGTACAACAAGTACAACAAACCCTATTCGTCAAATAATTCATCCCGCTGCCAAAATTCGGATGTGGGCAAAGCGGCTAAGAATATTACGATGGCGAATGGCGAATCTGGTTTAGCGGGTAGTAATGGCGGTAACGGTGGTAATGGCGGTGATCTAACCATCTATTACCAAAACCGAGGGGACTTACGTCAAGTTTTGGTGGATTCATCGCCCGGTCGTGGGGGTTCTGGTGGTCGGGGTTCTCGTGGAACTCGTGGGTGTGGGTGCCCGGTATCGAGTTGGAAAGTGAATGATAAAACCTACACCTGCAAACCAGGGCATCGGGGTTCTCGTGGAAGCAATGGCAACGATGGACGCAATGGAAACATGGGGCAACTACGAATTATTGCGGGTAAAACTGCGATCGCGGGGGACAATCCTCTATATAGCGCACCATTGTCAACGATTTCATCTCAAACCATTCCCCTCACTTTGAACCGATGGTCCAAGCAATCGGGTGCATTGGGACTATTACAGATCAATTCTAAGATTAGTGATGAGTATTTGGAGTATCGCGATCGTCTTGAAAAAACGGCCACAGTGAAATGGCAAGCCAAATCGGGAATTGATGAATATGGAACACAGGGGACGACTGTACGATTGCAGGAGAATGGTGAAATAGGGTTTGAGTTTAAAGATAGAGAACTCTGGTCGGTGGTAGAACAAATAGATACCTCTAAAGGTGCTGTAATGAGCATTAATGCGGTGGTTCATCAACGGGATGTGACTAAGCTAACTCCGGGAATTAGCGATAAACGCGATCGGGAATTTACATTGGCGGTGATTGATTCAGGGGCAAAATCTGATCTGGTAGGGACTCAGTTTGCAGTCAAAATAAAGACGGGTGGTGGAAATGGCATTCCGAATCGATTGGGTAATGCTGAAACGTATTATGAAGGAGTGCTTCCAAGCAATTTAGTGACGCGTGATTACAATCGTTTTGTATTGAATCTAGGCGGGCTGCCCGTTCCATCAGATACATTTAAACCAGGAAATGATGTACAGGTGGAAATTAAAGCGGTTCGATCGCTCGGTAGTCGATCGACTACTCAAACGATCGATTGGTCGGGTAGTGTTTACTAGTGTTTACTGAAGGTCTGAATTAGCGGCCCTCTTCTACTTTGCTCAGATGTTATTAACGATCGGGCTGGGTAGGGTGTCGGTGGGGAAGTTGACGATGGTCCCGATGACGACGATCGCGGGGGCGGTGAATTTGGTCGCTTCGATTTGGTCCAGGATGGTGTTGAGTCTGCCGATGAGTTGGGATTGGTCGGGGTGGGTGCCCCAGCGGATCAGAGCGATCGGAGTTTCGGGGCTGAGTCCTGCGGTGATGAGTTGAGGCAGGATTTGGGGGAGGTTGTGGATGCCCATGTAGATGACGAGGGTTTCGGCACTTTGGGCGATGGCGCTCCAGTTGATAGCGGGGCGATATTTTTCGGCGCTTTCGTGACCTGTGACAAAGGTGACGCTGGAGCTGTAATTGCGGTGGGTGAGGGGGATGCCTGCGTAGGCCGGGGCCGCGATGCCAGAGGTGATACCGGGGACAATTTCGACAGGGATGCCCAGTTTGACTAGGTCTTCGAGTTCTTCGCCGCCCCGTCCAAAGATGAAGGGATCGCCGCCTTTTAACCGGACAATACGATCGTATTGGTGGGCTTTTTGGATTATCAGTTTGGTGGTGTCTTCTTGGAGTAGGGAATGTTGGCCTTTACGTTTGCCTGCGTAGATTTTTTCGGCGGTGGGGTTGATCATGGCCAAAACCGGCGGGCTGACGAGAGCGTCATAGATTACGCAGTCGGCGGTTTCGAGGAGGGTTTTGCCTTTGAGGGTGAAGAGTCCGGGGTCACCGGGTCCAGCGCCGACGAGGTAGACGGTTCCGAAGGGAGGAAGGGAGTTAGATGCGGGGTTCTGCATGACTACTGGTTTCTAGGATCTGGACGATGAGGGTTTGGAAGCTGGGCAGACTGGCGAGGGGTTCGGTGGTGGTGATGGTTTGATTTGGATTTTGCTGGCGGTGGGCTTGGATGACGTCGTGGAGTTTGTCGGTAATGGTGCCGGGGAAGAGGAAGTGAAAGAGAATTTGGATCTGTTGTTGGCCTTGTTGGGTTAGGGTTTGGAGCTGGCTGCTTAGGCTGGGTTCAATAGACCAGTAGGCGGGAGTTGAATGGAGGGTTTGGGCGAGGGTTTCGATGAGTTTTAGGCTGTCTGGGCGTTTGCTTCCGTGGGTTAGGAGTAGGCGCTGATAACTGGATTGAGTGGGAAATAGGTGAGGATGGTTTTGGAGCTGTTGACCAAGGTAGGCGAGGGTGGAGAGTTTGAAGCTTGGGTCGGTGAGGGATAGGATTTCTTGGGCGAGGGCGACTTCTTGGGGGAGGTCTTCCATGATGTGAACGCCGGGGATGAGGAAGAGTGGCAGGATATGAAGACGATCGGTGCCTTGGGTGCGACTCTGTTGGGTGATGTGCAGAATTTGTTGGTGAAGGGGTTCATCTGCGCCTTCGAGCTGGGCGTGGAAGAGTTGGGCGTTGGGGAGATGGGGCTTAAGGGTTTGCAGAAAGATTTGAGTGGAAGCCTGGGATTTTTGGTTACGGCTTCCGTGGGTGACGAGGAGATAGGCGGGGCTGCTCAAGAGATTTACCAGATGGCGCTTTTATGGTTTAACCATGGTTGAGAATACCGCTTTCTGATGAGTGATACAAGAACTAGCGTTTAAGGCTCTGAGATTTCTGAATTTGAAATTGCTGTTGGTTTACTGAAGCTGAATCGATCGGTTCAATAATTTATGATTCAAGTCAGCATAACGATTGAGTTCACTCGCCGCTAGTAATTTTTCGGATTCGTCTCCAACCCGCACAATCCATCAATGAGAGAGTTTGGCATCTGCTTCTCGCGAAATCCTGCCCTGTTTCCAATAGGTTACAAATTCTCCTCGTATACAACGAAACCCCTGTCCTAGATTCAGGAGTTCAGGGGTTAGGCTTTCAATGGGAAGCTGGGAAAAGTCGATTCCTTCAAACTTACTCTGACTTGTCATTATTGTGGCTTGGTCGAGTCAGCGGATTTTCTTTGGGCGAGGATGCGATCGGCGATCCGCTTGGCTAGGGTAAGGGCACGTTCATTAGTAATGGCCTTACCCTGATCGATCGCAGCCTTTAGGTCTTTCTCGCGAGGTTCGAGTTTGCTGAGATCAGATTTAAGTTAATTCCCTTCGGCCTTAAGCGCTAGAATTTCCGGATCATCTGCTTTAGTCCCAGACTTCATTTTTTGGCCCACTAGCTTGCCGATTTCGTTACTGCGGGTTTGCAATTGCGATCGCATTTGTTCTAGTTCACGGCATTGACG
>JAPLHZ010000267.1 GCA_026389365.1 Cyanobacteriota bacterium | reverse complement strand
TTCGTGAATTTCGTACTAAATCTGATGAAATCGGCGCTTTTCCTAATGAAACTAGTTGTTTAACTGTTTTTTGGCTTGTTGTTGAGCGTGATCATGCCAAACATGACCGTAGATCTTCCGCGAATAATTCATGACACTAACCAAATAAGATTACTCGATTCAATAGTTTAACTTTAACTCAACTTCAGGAGAAACATATGCTTACGAATCAGCAACGCGCAGTTGGAATTTTCTCAACTTACAATGAAGCGCAAGATGCTCTGAATGAACTTCAACATTCTGGGTTTGCAATGAATCAGGTCTCTATTATTGCAAAAGATTCCGACCGATTAGAACATGAGAATCACAATAGTGATGTAACGGTTAAAAATGTTGCGGAAACAACTCAGGTTGAGGACGGCGCAAAGATTGGAGGCACAACGGGCGGGGCTGTTGGCGGAATAACGGGTTTACTCGTTGGACTAGGAACGTTGGCCATTCCAACAGTCGGACCAATCATGATGGCTGGAGCTGCTGCAACCGCGATCGCCACCACACTCGCTGGGGGTGCAATTGGCGCAGCAACAGGTGGTTTGATCGGGGGCTTAATTGGGTTGGGGATTCCGGAACATCGTGCACAAGTTTACAATGATCATGTTGTAAATGGACAGTATTTGCTGATTGTAGATGGGACATCCCATGAAATTCTTAAAGCCGGGGAGCTTCTAGAAGGGAGAGGGATTCGGGAATGGGAAATATATGGTGTAGATTCATCTGGAAAGTATGTTCCTTCCTCCGAAATGAGGACTCCTGCATAATATTTAAAGTATAAATTTTAGAATTGTAGATCACCAAAGGATTTAAATCATGAAAATAATTCTCACTTTAATGATGAGTACTATGTTAGTAGTATTAACTACTGCTTGTAATAGTACAGATAAAACCACTAGCGATGCACCTAATACTACTGAAAAAACAGGCAATGCCCCAACAGTTAGTGAAACGGTATCTGCTCAGGATGATGCGGGGAGTAAGGTTCGTAAGGACCAGCTTAATTCAGATATTCGTGCCCGTGAACAACGCAATAACACCACCGGGGGCGATACCGCTCGTTCGGATAAGGACCTTTCCAGCGAAGTACGATCGAAGCTAGAAGCAAACATTCCCAAGTCTAACTTAACCGTTACGGCGAAGGAGGGGGCTGTTGTAATCTCGGGGACAGTCCAGAAGCAAGATCAGCTTACCAAAATAGAACCATTAGCAAAAGAAATCAAGGGAGTTCAGACTGTTAATGTTGCTGCAAAAATAGCTTCAGCTGTGCCAGATAAAGCCAAATAAAGAATCGGCTGCTCTATATAGATTGACAGGCACTGGTCTCTGAGTTGGGAAGGATTTATTAAATGCCTGTCTAATTGAATACATCCACTTATTAACATGTTTATTAACATGGAGAGAATCATGAAAAAGATTAACATCGGACTAACTGATGAACAACGTAATGGTGTCATAGATTTACTCAATGGAGTTGTTGCTGATGCTTATTTATTGATTGTTAAAACCAAGAAATATCATTGGGATGTAATTGGACCCCAATTTATGACGTTGCATAAAGTCTGGGAAGAGCAGTATCAAATATTGTCTGAAGCGGTCGATGCTGCGGCTGAGCGAGTTCGGCAATTAGGAGGATACCCAGTAGGAACTCTTCAAGGATTTTTAGAGTTGACGACGATCGAAGAGCATCCTGGAGATATTCCTTCAGCAACGTTGATGCTAGAACGTCTAGTGGGCGACCATGAGACAATTATTCGTAATTTGCGTAATGCGATCGATGATTGTTCTGAGGATTTTCATGATGTAGGAACAGCAGATTTCCTTACTGGGTTAATGGAATCTCATGAACAAATGGTGTGGATGATGCGATCGTTCTCTGAAGGAGAAATGGTAAGGCCAGATGGCTTATCACCTAATAATAAGAAAAGTGCTCGTGTTCCAGCTTTAGCATAGTTCACAGTAGTGATTGATCCCTAGGCAGAAAGCAGATGAATTAAGGCGTGAGTCAGACTTTATTTTAATAGAGAAACCTGACTCACTTTTCACCTTAATTTATCTGCTTTTCATCTAATTTTAAACAATCAAGCTGGTGTGATGATGATTAAACAAAACCAGCAAATCAAATACGATAGGGAAATTCAAAATATACTGAATTATAAACAATTTGAAGAAGATATTCTAAAAGATACAAAATATAAAACTAGTCTAGAAAAACGGTCTATGAAATTAGAGTGGACAGTCAATGAACTAGAGGATGCCTTAGAAATCATTCAACAATTCAACAGGATATACTCTAAGTGACAATCGAACAACAACTTCTCTATTACTGGCTAGCATTTTTTGGCATTATATTATGTCGTTATTTCTTAATTTCAGGCGTAGTCTACTGGTATTTTTATATCAATAATCACTGGCCGAAAGTGCGTTCTCAGAGTCTGCGCTCAAAGCCAGTCCATTGGAACCTAATCCGGAAAGATATGGAGCTATCGGTGGGCGCATCAGTGTTATTTGCATTGTGTGCGGCAACCATTACCCTAGCTAGCGATGCAGGTTGCACATTACTCTATCAATCCCTCGATCGCTATGGCTGGGGATATTTGATTTTTAGCTATGTTATTTCGCTGATTATTCAAGACACTTATTTTTATTTTCTACATCGTGCATTTCACCATCCTCGATGGTTTAAATTAATTCACCAAGGCCATCACCGATCGGGAGATCCAACGCCTTGGACATCATTTGCATTTGATCCATTAGAAGTGATTATGCAGGCTGTATTTTTAATTGCGATTGTATATATAATACCGTTACATTTTTTTGTAATGATCGCACTTTTATTGACAATGACAATTTGGAGTGTTTGGAATCACTTAGGGTATGAACTGTTTTCGTCTAAATTCCCGCACCATTGGCTAAGTCGGTGGTTCATTGGGCCGACTCACCACGCAATTCATCATCGTAGACATCATTTACATTACGGCTTATATTTCACATTTTGGGATCGAATAATGGGAACTCATGATCCGTTGTATGATAATGAGTTTACCGGAGCTTTGAACCGACAACGATCGGGAAGTATTGACTAAATCTCAGACGAGTCTTGACTCTTAGCTGGCGATGATTCATGGACGGATAATTCCTGAACTGATAATTCATGGGTTAAGGTTTCTTGAATCGCTTCTAAAACTGCGATCGGGTCGGCAACTTCCTTCATCATATGAGCTTCTTGATCATGACGGTTATTCACATTAGGTAAGTCAGTGCGAAGTTCTTCAAGAAGTGAAATAATTTTTGCCGTCTTTTGTTCAACTAGAAGATTGAGATGAAGAGTTAGCTGCGATCGTTGTTCTGCTAACTTTTCTTGACGAGTCTGCCGAATAAGTACACCCGTTGAAATGATCAGAGATGCTGCCCCCAAACCATCATCGGTCCAACGAAATTCCGGAAGATCAAACGGTACTAGCGCGGCTAAAAAATTATCACTAATCCAAATTGCAAATAGAACCAATAATAAATAGAGGAATGTAGGCTGTCCGAAAAAGAGGGCAATAGATTCTAATATTTGTTGATGGTTAGTCATATTACTGGACTCTTGGATATGAAGAGAACTAATGGTTTCGATGCTTTTGGTAATCGGATCTTTAATGGAATCAATTGAGTCCTGAGTTACTGGGGACTCAGTGGAAGTAATCGTAGTCGTAGTCGTAGATTGGTTAGTCATAGATTGAAGGGTATATTTTGGTGAGGATTGGTTAATACAGAATAAAATCGATCGTCACTACAGAATAAGAAATCTGTAATCACAATCGATCGGGGATCTTCAAGGAGAATCAATTAATTAGTTAGCTCTAGAAAGGGCTGCACTACCATTACTAGGTGCTTTCATGTCGTTTTTCGTCATATACGGTGCTTCATCATAAATAGACCCGAGTAGGATGTCCAACACGTCCGCTTGACGGGCTTCAACGATCGCCTGATGGGTAACGAGTTCACCAACATTCAAAAGAACACCATCTCCAGAATCTAGAATAACTCGATTCACGGGGCGACCTAATGCACCCTTAATTCGTTTCTCTTCGATCGCATTGCTGCCTCTATCAAATAACCGATCGGTCGTTTTTCTAGCCCAAGCAAATGCATTACTGGCTTGATATTGAAGCTCACCGCCCCACTCCTGCGCCTGACTGCCCATATGGTCTGCGGCTAAAGACGTTTGATATTTTGTCGCATCTTTTAAAGAAAGTCCAGTTGCCTCAATTAATGCTTTCTCTCGGTGATTATATCGTGCTTGTTCAATAATTGATTCAGTCACAATTTGGCCCATCGCTGCAATGATTTCACCATCTTGACTGTAAATCGTAGTTCTAACCCGTCTACCCAGGGCTTCTTCGACCGTGTAGCTAGCGACAGCTGAACGGGTTTTGACTACTGCCCGATCGATCGCATTGGATGCACTATGAGAAAACTCGCCTGCTTTTTCGGTTGCTTTTTCTTGGGCTTCAGTCAATTTCTCAGAAGCAACTGCACTTAATTCGTGAGCTTTGACAGAGGCAACTTCACCTAATTCATGAGCTTTGATATTGGTCGCAATCATCGCTCCTTTGAACCCACCAATTTGTTCTTCCATCATTTCAGTCACACTATCTGGCACAAAGGCAAAATCTTGACCAATATGAAATGTTCTATTCACGGGAACAAACGATCGGCCTGTGTAAGCATCTGAAAAGACTCCACCAGAGACTTCGTATCCCTCCACATCACCAGTCTTAGCATTAAAATAGAGATCAACCATTTTGCCCAGATTGCGACCACTAATGGTCATGATCTCAGTGCCTCGAAGAACATTTTGTTGTTCAATCACATGTTGAACCGCAGGAACTTTATCAGCGGATTGAATAAGTTCTGCATTATCAATTAAAATCCCATCGATTCCGATCGCCTTAATATCAGCAACTAGAACAATCTTACCGGAACCAAACCATTTTGGTTCTTCAGTTAGAAATGCCACTAGGGCACTTTGATTCTGACTAAAAATCAAATCTCGGACAGTTCCCACTTTGCGTCCTGAGTCATAGGCAATAATGGGCTTTCCAATCAAATCAGTTCCTTTTCGCATGGAAGTTCTCCTTATATTGGCCTTATATTGATATGGACCTAATATTACTTATCGATGGCGTCCGATTTTTGGCATTAGATTTAGGGTGCCGCTGTACTCCATCTGAGCCACTACACCAATCGCAGCGATCGCAATAAGCGGAACAAGCCATAAACTAGGATTTGCTTTTTTACCAACAAGACGTGGCATGGAATGTCCTCCTGAAATTGATATTTTTAGGTGATATTTTTAGTACTGAGAGGCATCTACTCCCCTGAATGTTCGCGCTGGAGTTCTGCTTCAGCTTGACGAGCCAAACCTTCTGCTTCCAATGCAGGCTTGTCTAAAATATGACCGACGAACTCCTGAACATGCCCAGTGACAGAATTGACCGTGGCCCCTATTTGGTCTTTAGTTTCGTGGGCAAGGTGCTGAGTCTCACTGCCGAATGCCTCTCTACCATGCTGCATACCGTCTTTAAGATCACCTACTTTTTCAGCGGTTTTATGCTGGATTTCAGTTAAGTTTTCTTTGGCATGATCAATGGCATCATAAGCTTTATCCTTTAAATTAGAAGAGTTTTCTTCTAGTTGAGTTTTGATAGTCATGTAAAATACTCCTATTATTAGAATCTGCTAAGACAATATGTAGCAAGTGACTACGCTTTAATATACAAATTATTTAAAATGAAAGATTGTATCAAAAGTGAGTCATTACTAATATGGGCTGAGTTCTTTAGGCTGAACTTCTTAGCTGAACTTCTTAGCTGAACTTCTTATATATGGAGCGTTGAGACTATTCAATAATGCCAGCTCGAAGCGCTAAAACCGCTGCATGGGTCCGATCGTCTACGCAAAGCTTATTCAAAATATGACGAATGTGCGTTTTGATGGTTCCAACGGTTACATATAATGCGCTAGAAATCTCAGCATTACTTGAACCTTGAACAATAAGCTGTAAAATCTCAATTTCCCGGTCCGTCAAACCCGCCTTATCAACAATCTCCTCATACTCCGGGTCCAATCCTTTAATGTTTATTGTTTTTCCAAGAGAAGGCTGAGGATCGATCGCATCTTTACGAAATTTTTGTAAAACAATGCTAGCAATTTGAGGATCAATCCAGGGATTTCCAGCATGGGTCGCCCGAATGGCTTGTTCTAGGTTATCAATATCAATATCTTTCATACAGTAGGAGTCTGCACCCGCTGCAAAAGAGGCCATAACAGCATCTGCCGTCTTGTGCATGGTCAACATTAAGACTTTTGTTTTGCCTGTTTCTTCCTTAGCCTGATTTTCATGAACACGTCGGACCAGTTCAATGCCGTCAATATCAGGTAGACCAATATCAACGATCGCAATATCTGGTTTCTCGGACTGAATTAAATGTAGACCTTGGAATCCGTTTGCAGCTTCCCCAACTACACGCAAGCCATTACGACGTTGCAATGCAGCCTCAAGACCAACACGCGTCAAATCATGGTCTTCGACAATCACAAGGCGAATTTCTGTCATGGGTGTCTATTCCAAAAGATTAAAAAATTGTTTAAAAATAATTGAGCAATATCTCAGTACGTAAATTTACTATAAACTAGATTTCATATCAAATGTAATGTTTATTTCCATGAATTAAATGCTGTAGCTTAAAATTCTGCGGTCTGGATATGTCAACTTAATAGATGGAAGTAACACAATGAGACTACAAGAATTCCCATCTGCTCTTCCTGGAAGACAGGAATTTATTGAAGCGCTGATTGAGAACATTAAACTCTATCGGAAATTGAGATGGTAAGATTAATCATCAAGCCGTAAAGTTTGCTAAGTCAGAGAGCATACGCGCCATGAAAATGAGCGACCAAGCGCTAAAGGATAAACCCAAAACTCTGCAAAGTCTAACAGGGCTGAACCCTTAGGAATTTGAAAGGTTGTTGAAAGGGTTTTGCAAAGCTTGGGGAGCGTACGTTGAAGAGACGTTCCAGAGAAAAGCGTCAACGGGGATATGGAACAGGTCGGAAATCAGAGCTGGAGCATCTAGACGATAAACTGCTATTTATTCTGGTGTATTTCCGACTGTACCCGACTCAAGAGGTTCAAGGCCATTTATTTGGCATCGGACAAGCTCAAGCGAATGAATGGGTTCATCGTCTCACGAGGGTGCACAACAGTTTGGGATTGGGTTGATGGAGCGTCAAACGATCGAAATAATTTAGAGACGATTCCCCTGGTCTCCTTAGTAAGGGGAATCGGATATTTGGGGGCGATCGGTCGTAATATCTAAATTACTACAATGCTTCAGATAATGATGTGACGGCAAGGGCGCAACCGATGCAGATTGTACTGCGAAGGAGCCAAGGCCAGGTTGTTGTGAGTAATACCATCGCATTATGAGGAGCGCCAAATACACCCAGAAGGACGCACATCAAGAGAACGGCGACAAATACGCTACAGAAACCTCTGATGAGATAGGAGCAGATTTGGGTTAGCTTTGGAAATTTAGATTTTTGCATCACTAAGTCCTTTAATCAGAATTGGTATGGTCTTCTTACAATTAGATATGACCTAGATAGACCCAAAGTTGACATACCATACAGTAAAAATTTATAGGCGATAGCAGGGTCATTTCATTCTAGATTTAGGTGACGAGTTTATGTGGTTTCAGCCATCGAAGATGAAAATCTCTGATGCCTGGAACGGCGCGTTCTCGTAGATGCACAAAATGTCGAAATTTAGAATGAAACAGCCCTGTAGGCGATAGTTCGTTTTTACTAGTTAAAAAATATTTCATAGCCTGATGTCAAGGATGTTCTCGTTGCGTCATATCAGAACATGCGGACGAGGGATTTCTTACTCGATATCCGTAATTGATTAGGTGTGAGGTGAGTTTATTGACTTTGATTTGTCTCATGACAGAAGGAAGGAATGCATGATGAAAATTGTTCAATTCAGGTACGATCGTTGAAAATTCGATCGTTTATGTTGATGAAATACACACAATTACAACCACCGAATAGTCCTCTTCCAGGGAGTTTAATACCATGGCTTTACCTCAAGAACAATTCCCCGTGGTCGATGAGAAAACAACTCTGGAAACTCCTCATACTTCCGCCACAGCATCCCGACAGCAACTTAATCATTCTATTCAAATCATGCTGTCAGGTAAAGAAGAATCTGAATTCCCTCCGATTCTTCGGACAATTAATTCTTATCTTAGACGATATAAATTACAAAATCGCCTTTCTCCTTATGAGGTTTTCAATGAAGCCTGCGATCGGGCATTTAAGAAGCTTGAAAAAGGCGAAGAAATTCCTAATATACCGCCTTGGTTTAGAACGACATGTTTCAACATCATTCGAGAATGGAGTCGGGAAATAATACGTACTGATGGTGTGAATTGTTCCTATCCTAGAGATGATCAGGATGGTGAAAGAGAACAAGAGATTAGGATCTACAATCCTAATCAAATGACTAATTTGGATTTACTGGCAATGTATGAAGTCTATGCACAGCTTCCAGAATTAGATCGAAAAGTTCTCTGTCTCAGCATTTCAGGTATGAGCTGGGAAGAAATCGCCGATCGGCTTATTAAATCTGGTGAACAGTCGGGCGATCGAGGTCATGTTGCTCAAGCTCTTGCTCAACGAGCCTCCCGTTCCAGAAAACGTCTACATAGCTTGTACTTTGATTCCTGAAAACAGGCGATTGAAATACTTGACGATATACAGTGAAAATCATGACACTTCATTCTCCCAATTCCATGCTTCATTCATTTAAAGGAGAAATAATAACAGTGAACAAGCAAGTTTCGACATTATCTAATCTGGAATTGTTAACAGACTATCTACGTTTGTCAATACTTCCAGAATTATCAGAAATAGAGGAGAAACAGCTTTTAAAAATATATGAACTATCAGAACAAGATAATGAAATCTATCTGCTGACAACACTCATTGATGACTGGATCTTCGAGAATTACGAACATCTAACTGAAGAGGATAAGCAGGAGCTAAAGAATCAGGAAGTCAGAATTCGTGAACTACTTTATACTTTAGAGAATTCACAGGAACCTGCCCAATCTGCACGGGAAATTTTGGACTTAGAACCCTCAAATAACCCACAACCCGGTGGAAGTTATTGTGGGCAAGATTTTCATGAAAGAGATTTCCATGGGAAAGACTTGAGCCGTACTGATATGGCTGGGGCAGACCTCAGTAATAGCAATTTGAGAAATGTCAACTTTCGCGGAGCTAATTTAGCTGGTGTAAATTTCCACAGTGCGGATTTAAGAGGTGCTATTCTACGTCGTGCCGATTTGGCTGACGCTGATTTACGTCATGCAAAGCTAGATGGTGCTGATTTGGGGGGAGCTAAGTTCTCACGGGCAAATCTTCAAGAGGCCTCTTTAAATGGAGCGATCGCTCGCGGTGTGAATTTTACTGATGTGGACTTATCATGGACTAATTTGCAGAATGTGAACTTCCGAGGTTCTAAACTAGAAGGAGCAAATCTAGCTCATGCAGACCTAAGAAAAGCCGAATTAGTTCGTGTTAATTTGACTAATGCAGACTTGAACTATACCGATTTGCGTGACAGTAAAATCAGTAATGCTATTGCGGGGAAGGCTTCTTTTGTTGAAGCTAATCTTGATCGTGCAACAATAACTTGTACAAAGTTAATAAATGCTAATTTAAGTCGAGCTTCCTTAGTACATGCTAAGTTATCACGAGCTAATTTGTCCACTACAAACTTAAGCCATACGAATTTGCGAGGTGCGAATTTAGAAAATGCCTTCTTGGAAGGAGCAAATTTCCAGTGTGCGAATTTAGAAAATGCATATCTCAAAGAAGCTGAATTGAGTCGTGCCAATCTCAAAGGAGCTAATCTTAGAAAGGCACATTTAACTGGGGCCAATCTTCGTAGTGCTGATTTAAGTAATGCTGATCTAACAAGTGCTGAAATGCACGGTGTCTTTTTGAGCGGGGCCATCATGCGAGAAGCGATTCTTGTAGAAGCTAAGATGAGCCGATCGCAGCTACGAAACACAGATCTTACGGAAGCTAATCTTCAGAGGGCAGAACTTTTTGGAACATTCATGCGATTTGCGACTTTGTATAAAGCAAATTTCCAAGATGCAATTCTTGAGAGATCTGAATTTAGTGGAGCGGACTTAAGAAAAGCCAATTTCATCAGTGCAAATCTCAAAGGTGCAAATCTGACAGGTGCCAACTTGACGGATGCGAATTTAGAGTCAGCTATTTTGACTGGAGCGAATCTATCTTCTGCCAATTTTGAACGAGCTAATTTCAATAATACCCGTATATCAGGTGCAAGTCTGAATGCTTCAAATTTCCGAGGTGCTACCTTTGAAAATGCCCGCTTAAGACGAACTCTATTTAGCGATTCAAATTTGACGGATACCAATTTTCAACGTGCAGAAATGACACGGGCTTGTTTGACAGGTGCGGATATGCAGGATGCTAATTTTCAGGGGGCCAATATGTCTGGAGCTAATTTACTGGCTGTTAGCTGCCAACGGACTAACTTCAGCTCTGCTAGTCTCAAACGTGCCTATCTTAGCTACGCTGATTTTAAGGAGGCTATTTTTTCCGGAACAGACTGTGTTTCTGCCGACTTAACTCATACGCAGTTCATCAATTGTCAAATAAATGGTTTAAGACTAGGGAGAAATCAAGGACTTGCCAATAGTACGAGAGAAGAACTTAGAAAACAAGGTGCTATTTTTGTAGATGTCCCGGAAAACGTAGGGAAAGAAGCCCAAAAGATCGAGAAGTATCGCTGTTTGGAAGAAGCTAGAAGTGATCTTGAAGAGCGAGTCCACGATTTAGAAGATAGTTACGATCGGACCTCTGAAGCATTCAAACGATTGATTCGATATATTAGTCGCACTGAAGTTAAATCCGTTGACGGTCAATCTATTGATTCACCTCAACTTAAGAAGATCAATAAGGAGTATGGAAATATCTTCCAGAATCGGAATGAACGACTTGAACAGTTTAAAAGTTATCTAAATGATCTGGACGAAGAAACATTCGATTCAGTAGAATATCTTAATCGTCTGCGAGGAATTCATAATGAAATCAGGGCACTGAGTGACTATCGTAATCAGCACACTCAAGTTTGGACTAATTCTTACAAAAGAACGATTTACAATGAATGCGACCTAACTTCAGAAGAAACTCTAATGATCCAAAAGGAGCTTCAACGTAGCCGAAAATCTTAATCATTCAATCGGGTGTTAGATATCTAAGTAGACGATCGGCCTAATTCTCCGATCGTCTACCCATGCCTTATTGCTCAACTTTGCAGTTTTCTTCATACAACCCATCTAATCGTTCATTGGCCTCTTTTGCAAATTGCATACAAACCATAATTGGAACAATCCCACCCGTGGTCAAAATGCTACCCTCCTGCGTCTTGCCAAACACAATCAAACCTAGCCCGATCGTACCTGCCAACGTACAAACAGCCATTCCACAGAGCGCCACATTAAAACTACACGTTGCTTGCCGTAATCGTTCTCGAACGATCGCAGCCTGAACCGAAGCCATCACATTCGTAGAATTCATCATGATAGTGGCCTGCAACTTATGGGACTTGTTCACCAGATCAAATGGCCGTCACCCCCTCTCATAATGGTTATACATTGTTATGTTTCTGAAGATAAATTGATGACATATCGATCAATTTAAAAGCACTGTTGTCCAAAAATGCGATCGCACCCTGAATTCTGTGGAGCCGAACTAATCAAACCAATCACTCAAGAGATGGAACTTTTGTAGCCAAGCTAACGACAAAGAAGGAAACCCAAGTAATTCAATTCCTTTGAGGCTCCAATCTATGAAAACGATTCTTTCTACATTCAGTATCTTTGGCCTATCTACGCTGTGCGCCATTGTTGCTTCCAGTGCAATGGTAGCTGGATCTGCTTCTGCTGCTCCCGTCAACGGCATGAACAAAGGTTACCTCGGTGGCGGCATTGCGGGTAGCGTTACTAACGGCGGCACGGGCAGCGACGATCTGAACTTCGGCGGCAACCTTCAAGGTCGTTTAGCGATTCCAAATGCTCCGGTTTCGGTTCGCGGCACCGTCTTATTCAATGGCAACAACAGCGCTATTGTCCCCGTTGTGACTTACGATATGCCCGTTGCTCCGGGGACCAATGTCTATGCAGGTGTTGGCGGTGCTTTCGTGCAAAATCAAGGGGTTAATTCTCCGATCGGCACCCGCAATTCAGTTGTATTGAATGCAGGCGTAGAAACTCAAGTGGCAAAAGGCATCGTTGTCTATACCGATGCAAAACTGGGCATCAACGCTTATCAAGGTAGCTCTGCATCCTCCTTGGGTCTCAGCGGTGGGGTTGGTATTCAGTACTAAATTCAATCCGTTCAATGACCGATCGGTATGTTGCGCCTGCCTAAAGATCCATAAGGTCTAAGAGCAGGCGCTTTCTAATTTTCCCATCGTCCTTTAAAATACATATTTGGCAATCCAAACCGCAGAGCTTAATTGGGATAGAGGACGAAATGGCAGAGACGCTTTTATTCAATGCACTTCGTGAAGCGATCGACGAGGAAATGGCTCGGGATCAGACGGTTTACGTCCTGGGTGAGGATGTGGGGCAGTATGGCGGATCCTACAAGGTGACGAAAGATCTGTACGACAAGTATGGTGAGTTTCGGTTGCTGGATACTCCGATCGCGGAAAACAGCTTTACGGGAATGGCCGTCGGTTCGGCTATGACAGGGTTGCGTCCGATTATTGAAGGGATGAACATGGGCTTTTTGCTCTTGGCCTTCAACCAAATTGCCAACAACGCCGGGATGTTGCGTTATACCTCTGGCGGCAACTACAAAATTCCCATGGTCATTCGGGGTCCGGGCGGCGTGGGCCGTCAGCTTGGGGCCGAGCATTCCCAACGGCTTGAGACTTATTTCCAGGCTGTTCCCGGACTAAAAATCGTGGCTTGTTCGACTCCGCGCAATGCTAAAGGATTACTAAAAGCGGCGATTCGCGATAATAATCCGGTCCTATTTTTTGAGCATGTGCTGCTGTACAACCTGAAGGAAGACTTGCCGGAAGAGGACTACGTTTGCGCGCTAGACAAGGCCGAGATTGTCCGATCGGGTAAGGATGTGACGATTCTAACCTACTCACGAATGCGCTATCACGTTCAGCAAGCGGTGAAGGGAATTGAGGCTTTGGGCTTTGATCCTGAGGTGATTGATTTAATTTCGCTGAAACCGTTGGACTTTGAGACGATTGGCGCTTCGATTAAGAAGACTCATCGCGTCTTAATTGTTGAAGAAGGGATGAAGACAGGGGGCATCGGGGCTGAGTTGATTGCCTCAATTAACGATCGGTTCTTTGATGAACTAGACGGCCCCGTGATTCGGTTGTCTTCGCAGGATATCCCAACGCCTTACAACGGCGCACTGGAAAATCTGACGATCGTTCAACCTCCGCAGATTGTGGAAGCGGTGCAGAAGTTGATGAATCGCTAATGACAAAGCGAACCCCTTCTCTTATTAATTGATTAAGGGGAGGGGAATATGAAAAATATAATCCCAGGCTAGCGACTTTAAAACGAGTTGATGAGTCGATTTTCGATCGTACAACTTGGAGATCGCGACCTCTATGAGCATTTACTCGGGACTTGTTTTACTAGTTTGTCTTGTTAGCTTTTTGCTGTGCATTTGGATTGTGATTCCAGCACCTATTTTTTCCTTATTGCCTCTCAGCGTAGGCACACCTGAAATTAGTCCTTGGCTAGTGGTGATCAATGCTGTCATCGCGATCGCCTTTACCCTAGCTATCTCTCAAAAGCCGTCTGGATGGGCATTCCGGGTTGCATTATGCCTAAGTGTAGCGGCATTGATTTTGAGTGCGTTGCCACTGGCACAGTATCCCCAAGCCCGGAAAAATGCGGACCAAGTGATGGCGATGGTTCTCGGCAACGATTCGCTGAATGCGCCCAAGGTCAACCGATCGAAGATCCGATCGAAGCCCTTCATTTTGGCCGATGCCTTTCGAGGGATTACGCCTTCATCTGTGAGAGAAGTGTTAGATATTCCGTTTGCTAATCCAAATGGGGTGACGCTGACGATGAATGTCTATCGACCGGCTGAGGTGGGAAACTATCCTGCGATCGTGATGATTTATGGGGGTGCATGGCAGCGGGGCGATGCGTATCAAAATGCGATGTTCAGCCGATATATGGCAAATCAGGGCTATGTCGTTTGGACAATTTCCTATCGTCACGCACCAACCTATCACTTTCCATCCCAGATTGAGGATGTCCGATCGGCGTTGGACTTTATTCAGCAACAGGCCGTTGAGTATGAAACAGATCTGAACCGAGTCGCAATCATGGGCCGATCGGCGGGTGCACAGTTGGCATCATTGGCGGCTTATAACGCGAGTCCGATCGCATTTCGTGCCGTGGTGAATTATTACGGACCCGTCAACTTAACAGCGGGCTATTACGATGTGCCTAATCCTGATCCGATTGGATCGCGATCGGTGTTGACGGCATTTCTGGGCGGGACTCCCCAGGAGAAGGGTGCAGAGTATTTTTCAGCTTCGCCATTGAATTCAGTTCGGCCTAATTTACCACCATCATTATTAATATATGGAGGACGTGATCATATTGTCATGTCACAGTTTGGGAAGCGTCTTGCACAGGCGTTAGAAGCGCAACAAAACAAAGTTGTTTTTATCGAGATTCCTTGGGCAGATCATGCGTTTGATGCAGTATTTCAAGGCGTAAGTAATCAGTTTGCGTTGTACTATACAGAACGATTTTTGGCGTGGGCGTTGCGCTAGATAAAACCACTGTGCTGGCATGAGTGGTTTCACCTCTGTCGATATGCCCAGAATCGGTCAGAGTATTTTCCTGAATTCGTGAGATGTACTACGGAGTCTAGGTACCCCACTTGAATCACAGTGTTGTACGGAAAATGTCGGGGTATTCATCCAAATCAGGATGATATTCAGAATGTCTCTGTATACTAAGTTGTTAGCAATTGAGCCAGAATTTTCGTAATGACGAGTACCCAACAACGCGCCGCCCTACAACGCCAAATCTGGCAAATCGCTAATGATGTGCGTGGCTCGGTCGATGGCTGGGATTTCAAGCAATATGTCCTCGGCACGCTGTTTTATCGTTTTATCAGTGAAAACTTTGCCAGCTACATCGAGGCCGACGATGACAGCATCCACTACGCCGAGCTGTCCGATCGGATCATTACCGACGACATCAAAGACGATGCGATTAAAACTAAAGGCTATTTTATTTATCCTAGCCAG
>JAPLHZ010000186.1 GCA_026389365.1 Cyanobacteriota bacterium | reverse complement strand
TGGAACGGTCGAATGCCTGGGTGGAACGCTGCAAGATATTGGTAAAGAATTATGAAAGAACATTAGGAAATGCGATGACCAAAATGAACCTCTGTTTTGTTAGGCTAATGATAAAGCGGCTTTCAGCCTCTGATTAGGATATCAAATGGGTTCTATAGGAATATATTCTAAACAAAATTATACTATCACCAAACCAACTGTATTCAATATGATGATTGTGCTCCTTTTTGAAGGCATTTCAGTTGACAATAATATTCCCGACAAGGACGCTTGATAGCAATTTTATAGACATGCTTTAATAGTTTAGTAAAATTTAATTGAACCATAAAAAGACGTTGATTGTGAAGTCAGCAGACTAATAGAGTTCCCATGCTACTCGAAAACCCTTCAGGAAAATTTATGTCTCTTGCTCCTTGGCGATCGTCCATTGCCCATGCCCTTTACCGAAACCGATCGTTGGCCTACTGTAAATTTGTGCAACTGGCGACAGTGCGGCCTGATGGACACCCTGCAAACCGGACCGTGGTGTTTCGGGGATTTTGGGAAGAGACGAATCAGTTAAAGTTTATTACGGATTTTCGGAGTCAGAAGATTTCGGATCTTTATGAGCAACCTTGGGCCGAGGTCTGTTGGTATTTTCCGAAGACTCGGGAGCAATTTCGGTTGCATGGACGGCTGATGCTGGTCTCGTTACATACGGATGACAAAGAGTTGCAAGCCCTCCGATCGCAGACCTGGCAGGATTTATCCTTGGCGGCGCGGGCACAGTTTTCTTGGGCAGATCCGGGGACAACTCGGGATTTGGATGCGCCATTTCAAATGGAGTTGCCGAGCGAGACAGAGGTCTTACCTGAGTTTTGTGTATTGTTGATGGATCCGCAAACGGTGGATCATTTAGAGCTACGGGGCGATCCACAAAATCGGACGGATTATGAGCGACAAACCGATGATACTTGGGTAAGAACAGCGGTTAATCCTTAATTTAGCCCAGAGACCTAGGCCGATCGTCTACAATCCCTGCAAACTCTCTCCCAAGGCGGCGATCGCACCCGGTAAATCAGCAGTACCCGATTCTGTGGCTGCGATTGTTAATAGCAAAACACTATTATTTCCAGGTTTCGCCATAATAATGCCTTTCACAGGTTGAGTTCTGCCGCCTATTGTCAATTGCCCCGTCCAATTCATTTGAATCCCATTCACAATAGATTGGGGTGCTTCCGATTGAAACCCCTCTCCGCGCTGTAATGCATTCCGTGCAATCTGTGCCAAATTGTCTAACGTCACAGAACCCGACAGCAATCCCAATTGTCCTGCCGTTTGCGCCAACACTGTATAGGCCAATCGTCCATCCGGAGACTCAATTAATACCGAATCTCCCAGAGGTGTTACCTGATATCCCTGAAGCAATCCAATCTCAAACCGTTTCGCCGGATCAGTATGTTTACCCGCGATCGGCAAGGGTTGGGCAGTATTTGGAATAATCAGCGATGGCATCAACGATGGCACAGGTGCAGGCAATGCACTAGGCGTGACGGATGGCGTAGGGATGGGGGGAGCAGTCCGAGATCCCGGAATCGGATCAATAGGCGCACCGATCGCTGGGGCACTAGGATCAGGACTCGTGCTAGGTGATGGACTGGGTAAAATTGGTGGCGAAGGTGGAACAGTATTTTGTGCGATCGCTCCCTGCCATATTCCATTCAACGCAATTAACACAACTGCACTCAATATAAAAACAAATCCAAACAACGCCCGCATTCTAATTCTCATATCGCCTCCAAAATTCTCAATTCAATCGTCTCAATTCTCATCTCCCAACGATCGCTGCATCCCCCGAGAAAAATACTCCCGCCACACAGCCAATCATCGCCGTCGCTAGACTAGCGGCCCAAAGTGCTTTCCAGCCCAACTCTGTCAAATCCTTGCGACGAGTGGGAATCAAACTAACAAACCCACCGACAAAGATACCAACGGCTGGAATATGAGCAAATCCGCAAAGAATATAGCTCACAATCACTAAGGCCCGATCGCCAATCACGCCCTGTTGGGAAAGTTTTGCCAATTCCAAATACGCCGGAACCTCCGTTTCAAGTAGCCTACGCCCGATTAATACCGAGGATTGCCAGAGTTCCGGCCATTTATCGGAAACCCCCGTCACCGCCACAATAGGCAAACACAGCGCACCCAAAATATTCTGAACTGTAATTACCCGGAACACATTGCCTATTTGTACCAAGTTAGGATTACTGCTTTGTCCCAGAGCTGCTAAATTCCCAAAAAATAGATTAACTAATGCGACTAATCCTAATACGGCTATTAGTAATGATGCGATCGAAACCGCCAACTTCACACCATCCCAAGCGCCCGTAATCACGCTCTCCATCGGATTCATACCATCCTGTGTCAAATCCTCTGGTAATCCGCCCGCTGTCTTTGCGATCGAAGTTTCCGGAACCAAAATCTTTGAAATTACAAAGCAAGCCGGAATTGCCATTAATGACGCTGAAACCAAATGACCCACAATATTGGGAAAGGTCGGACGTAATAGATTTGCATACAATGCGAGCACCGTTGAAGCAATGCTGCCATAGCAAGCAGTCAACACAGCACAGAGTTCACTGCGGGTCATCTCTGCCAAAAAAGGTCGCACCACTAGCGCCGATTCAATCCCTACAAAGATATTCGCCGCACCATTCAAGGATTCTGCACCGCTCAAGCCCATGAGTTTATAAAAAACCTTTGCAAAAACTTGTACAACCGGTTGAATCAATTTCAGGTTATACAACAGCGCCATTAATGCTGAAAAGAATACAACAGAGGGCAATGCGCGAAACGCCAGAATATAACCCAAATTGAGATTTTCAGGAGTAAGCCGATCGCCCGATACTGGAATATAAGCTGGAGTCAACGCCCTCGACAACCAACGACCAGCGCCGATCGGACCGGGGGCAAATGCCGGATTGGGCACTAACAAATCACCAAATACAAATCGTGCGCCCGCTTCCGTCGCGTCGAGAATTGCATTGATATTGGTACTTAAAATTCGTAGTATTTCCCGTGTCACCGGAACCCGAAACACCAGCAAACCCAGCGCCAACTGAAGTGCAATCCCCCAGAGAATCACCTTCCACGGCATTGTCTTACGACTTTCAGACCCGAGCCATGCCACCCCACATAATATAAAAATCCCAACAAATGAAACTAAATTAAGCCAAGACATGTTCCACCCCTACGCATTTGGTTTTTTAAACATGACTTTATCGACAAAATTCGTATAGATTTCACCTCGAAGAAACTCCGGTGTATCCAGAATTTTTTGATGAAAACCAATTGTTGTAGGCAATCCCGTCACCGCACATTCCCGTAGCGCTCGCTTCATTCGCCGAATGGCCGAATCCCGATCGCGGCCCCACACAATCAGTTTGCCAATCAGGGAATCATAGTAAGGCGGAATTTCGTAATCAGTATAGACATGGGAATCCATCCGCACTCCCGGACCACTGGCCGGAAGATAGCCGCTGATTCTGCCGGGACTTGGACGGAAATTAAAATCAGGATCCTCGGCATTAATTCGACATTCGATCGCATGACCATTCAATTGCACTTGATCTTGGGTCAGCATCAACCGATCGCCTTGGGCAATCCGAATTTGTTCGGCAATCAAATCTACCCCGGTAATCATCTCCGTGATGGGATGTTCAACTTGGATCCGGGTGTTCATTTCCATGAAGTAAAAATCACCCCGATCGTCCAGCAAAAACTCCACCGTGCCCGCGCCGACATAATTAATCGACTTGGCCGCTAGTACCGCTGCATGACCCATTTTTTCCCGGAGTTCAGGAGTCAGGGCTGAGCTTGGGGCTTCTTCGAGCAGTTTTTGATGACGACGCTGGATAGAGCATTCGCGTTCGCCCAGGTGGATGACGTTGCCGTGTTTGTCCGCCAGGATTTGGAACTCGATGTGGCGGGGATTTTGGACAAATTTCTCAATATAAACCCCACCGTTCCCAAAGGCTGCCTCGGCTTCCCCTTGTGCGGCGGCTAAGGCTTTACTTAGGTCGATTTCATTCTGGACAAAGCGCATCCCCCGACCGCCGCCGCCTGCTGTGGCCTTCACCATAACCGGATAGCCGATCGCCTCCGCAATTTCCCGCGCTTCGTCTTCACCGGAAATCAGTCCTTTGCTGCCTGGAACCGTTGGCACTCCGACTTGGAGCATTGTTTTTTTGGCTGTGGCCTTGTCACCCATCGATCGAATCGACTCAGGGGCGGGACCGATGAATTCAATTTTGTGGTCGGCGCAGATTTCGGCAAATCGAGCATTTTCCGCCAAAAACCCATAGCCGGGATGGATAGCCGTTGCGCCTCGGGTCAGAGCGGCTGCAATAATATTGGGAATATTCAGATAGCTTTTTGCGCTGGCAGGTTCGCCAATGCAGACGGCTTCGTCCGCAAGTTGGACATGCAACGAGTTTCGATCGATTGTGGAATGGACCGCCACCGTTGCGATTCCCATCTCTTCACAGGTGCGAATTATCCGTAGGGCAATTTCCCCTCGGTTGGCAATCAAAATTTTACTGAATTGCATAAGTGGCGATCGGAGTTCCTTCCCGTTTCCAAAAGGCTACATGTAAGGATAGGACGTTTGGGGACAGGTTGAAAGTCGTCTTAAATTCTGAACAAAATTTAAGGCTATGGAAGCATTTTATCTGGCCCATACCCAAGTTAAAGCCATAGGTTAAAATATTTATCAATGTTAATGAGTTCCGGGTAATGAGTTCCGGTTGAAATATCATGCCAAAAATCTCAAGCGTCCCTGAACCCCAACTCATTGCTCTTGCTGGCAAGCGGGTGGAGCCTTCAGATTTGGCAGAAATTCGGCGATTGAGGATTGAGGAGTTTTTGGATGCGCGATCGCTTGCGGTAAATACCAGAAAAGCGTATCAGGACGATCTTTTGCGATTTATTGCGTGGACAGATCAACCTTGGAATAGGATTACGCCTCGGCAGGTGACTCAGTTTAAAACGTTTTTACTTCGGGTTGATGATGGGGGAGTGCGATCGTTGTCTGATGCATCGGCTAAACGGATATTGCAAACCTTGAAGAATTTTTTGGGTTGGATGACCCGATCGGGCTATATCGATCGTGACCCAAGCCATGATGTACATTTGCCAAAACTCCAAGAACCCGAAGCCAATCATTTAACCGATGAACAAGTTTCAGCTATTTTTAATGCGGCAATGGAGAGTAGTTTGCCGGAACGTAATATGGCATTGTTGTCAATTCTACGCCATGGATTGCGAGCGCAGGAAACGTCTAATTTGAATAAAAGTGATTTTGATGGACAGCGCGTCAAAATTCGCATGGCAAAAGCAGATAGCAAAGGAACCGTACCTATTGATTTGGATGCGCAAATGTGGATAGAGCGATATAGTCAATGGCGTGAGGCTCAAGGTGAAGTATTGACCGACGAAAGTCCGCTCTTGGCTTCCCATTCCAACCGTAATGCGGGCCAACGAATGGGCTATCATGCCATTCAAAAGTTAATGAAATCCATTTCAAAAACCGTTGGATTTGAGTTCCATGCTCACCAATTCCGCCATACTTTTGCTACGAATTTAGTCCTAAAAGGGATGAATCCATATCACGCGATGACTCTCACTCGTCACAAGTCTGCCCAGACCTTTCGTCGATATACTAAGGCCGCTGATGAACTCGCTGCTGAACAAGCTTTTCGTCAATTAACCCCTTAATTTTATTCCGATCGCTCTAGAATTCATAGTCAGGATTACCAACTTGAAAGACACTCAATCCTAATCTACGCCACATACGACAAACTTTAGGCCGATCGTCCACCACACCCAGAATATTATAATTACCGAGAACGTGAGTATGATACAGCTCTGATTTGACCAATTCATCAGGGCGTTGATCATTTGCCGATCGCATCAATACCTCATGATGTGGAATCTGGTACCGATCGAGCCATTGCTGCGTTAATTCACGACATACATCCGATCGGCCTGACATAATGATAATTTTATTAGTCTGGCTCAATTGTTGAACTAATTGAATCACGGGCAAATTTGGACTATCTTCACTGACGCGATGCCAAGCAAACGGAGGGCGGGTGGTATTAATAGCAACGGTTCCATCCACATCTACTAGGTAGCAATTGAGGCGATCGGGAATTGCGATCGGAGCGGGTTGGAGTTGTTCTAGATAGTCATAATACATTTGATAAATCACCTGCTGTCCAACTGAATTAAAGCGCAGCAAATCTCGCTTAATACATTCAGCTAAACTTACATGGGTGAAGTCTTTAATCACCAGTTCAGCAGAATATTTTGCAGCGATTTCGGTAGCGCGGGTCCTATGAATGGGATTAAGATTGGTGTCAGACCAAATGACAGAATAGTCCTCGCTGAGGTAGTTCTCAGTTAAAAGATCACGATTTCGGATCACCTGATTTTCGCGTTTTTTTGTATCTGCCATTTGAAGCCGAAGATCATCTTTGCAGAGATTTACGGTTTGAATATTTTTTTGAATATATTCCTTAGCCCAAGTTGTTTTGCCACTCGCTGGAAGACCGCGTGTGAGTATGAGTTTGAGGTTCATGGTGAATTAAGAATATTAATTTTAGAATGGTCAATGCTTAAATTAAGCGCTTAATTTAAAACTATCAACTATCCAGGCTAACTATTCAGAGTTTGAACGTTAGCCTGAATTATTTTAGATTATCCTCCGACGTGAATAGCGGGGCGGGTTTTCGAGTTTGGTTCTGCCGTTCGCAACACCTCACGAGTTACCACCGCAATATCGCCTTCTCCAAATAGAATGAATCGCAATAGGTACTGAATCGGGTTGCCCTCAATCCAGCCAAAATAAGCGTGGGGCAATCGATCGCTCCGATCGCGAATTGCCAACAAAATGGCCGCGATCGTATTTGGAACCGCTGTGCCATAGGCTTTGAGAACTTGACATTCGCCCACCATCGTACCTTCAACAATGATTGGTTTAGTGAAATCTGACGCATCGACCACTTGGATTTCTAAAAATAGAATTGGTGCACTATTGGGAATGTGATTATCTTCACGAACTTCCTGGGCCTTAATTAAATACTCCTCTTCACTGTTGTAATGTCGGCGATTTGCTACCAATCGAATTAGATCTGTACCTGCATTATCAATAAATGACAATGCCATTTCATCCATTTCCACCCGATCGGATCGGAGTTCAGTCGATCGCCATACCCGCGAAATCAAGGACGTAACTACAATTGCACCAATGAAGAATCCTGCAATATGTAACCCTTCAGGCCGTTCTATAACATTGATAACGGTTGTATACAAAAAGACTATTGTAATCAGACTGAACATGATGACACTGCGTTTTTTCCGCTTCTTACGGGCGAGCAAGGTCACAGCAAACGCTGCCGAACTCATGAGGACTAATACGCCCGTTGCATAGGCTCCACCTTGAGCATCCACATCTGCCTTGGATAGCACCGTAACAAAGAAAGCGATCGCGGTATACACCAAAACCAAGGGCCGAACCGCCGTTGTCCAAAACGGAGCCATGCCATAACGCGGCAAATAACGCGGCACAATATTCAATAATCCCGCCATTGCCGACGCTCCAGCAAACCAAAGAATACCGATCGTACTTAAGTCATAGACAGTGCCAAACGCATCACCCAAGTAAAGATGAGCCATATAGGCTAGAGCACGACCATTCGCTTGGCCGCCCGGTTGGAATGCGGCGGGTTTAATTAAAAGCATCGTAACAAAGCTACTGGTGAGCAAAAAGAAGCTCATGATTAAAGCAGCGGTAGTCAGCAGTTTGTAGGTGTTTTGAATGCGGGTAATGGGTTTGCCTTCATCATCTAGCTTTGCACCTTTAATCAATGGCATGACCGCCACACCTGTTTCAAACCCCGAAAGTCCTAGGGCGAGTTTTGGGAATAATAATGCCGAAATTCCTAGCATCTCCATGACATTATTGTTATGTTCAGCAAACAGCGATCGTTGCCAACCGATCAACAAACTTGGATCGTTGAATATTAATGAAACACCCTTGCCAATGACAATAAAATTCAAAAATAAATAAACAATTACTAATATAACGGCAAGATCGATCGCTTCTTGGAACCCTTTCAAAAACACTACTCCCAACATGCCAACCAAAAGGAGCGTAATCTCCACATGATGACCCTGGAGGAATGGATGTAGCCAAGGATTTTCGATTAAATGGGCTGTGGCATCGGCGGCTGACAAGGTAATGGTAATAATGAAATCTGTCGCTACAAATCCCAACAGAATCAAGACTAAAAGCTTTCCTTGCCACCAAGACAAGAGATTTTCCAACATCGCAATGGAGCCTTCACCATTAGGACTCGTTTTCGCCACCCATCGATAAATCGGCAAGGCCCCAAACAGCGTTAACAGAATCAGAATAAGAGTCGAAATTGGTGCAAGCGAACCTGCGGCTAGAATTGCGATTCCCGGCTGATACCCTAGGGTCGAGAAATAATCTACTCCCGTTAGGCACATTACCTTCCACCAGGGATACTGATGATGTTCCTCGTTCGAGTTGTTGCCCTTCAATAGCCAATGAGACAAACTCAATTTAGAACGATCGAGTAATGTCGAAGATTTTGAATTCATAGAAGTTGGCAAATTCTTGTGTGATGCACACGATAAAGCAAGGATGACCTATCCTACAAGATTTCATCTAAAAAAAATCTAAAATTCCTCGATATATTTAAACTTCGTATAGTAGGGTGAGTTTAGACTTTGCCGTTTCAGCTTTTCCAAATTCATACTTATTGTCCAAAGTCCAACCTAATTACGGGTGATTTAAAAAATTCATAGGTGATTCCTTGGCAATGATCAGAAAAAATAAAATAAAGAATTCCCGGGTAGTTAATTTCGGTGATTGAGAGGTGTAAGGGCACTTGATTTAATTCCTTTTTCAGAACCATCGAGATTCCCTCGGGACGTTCCCAGCAACATTTTTGAGTCGGGGGTTGAGATGGATGATTTTTGGCTCAATTCGCTGTTAATTCCACGGATTTAAGATTTTATATTTTGAAAAATTAAGCTCAAATTTCAGCCTCACTCTCTTGCCAAAGACCTATAGTGAATCTAAGTTTTGTGCTTTCCTCTTCGTCATTGATACTCTATGTCTCACATTATTTGGTCACAGCTCGCCCAAGACATTGCCAATTGGCACTCAATCCCGAATGTTCCTAGCGATAAAATACAGCCCCTAATTGTCGGAATTCTGGGGGGACAGGGGACGGGGAAATCGACCTTAGTTAGTCTTCTTACGCAAATTTTGAAAGATAAGTTTGGGCTGAATGCAGTTTGTTTGTCTCTGGATGATTTGTACTTGCCCTACGCCGATCGGCTCCAGCTTCAAGCCCAAGACCCTCGTATAGTGTGGCGCGGACCTCCTGGAACTCACGAGATTGATCTGGGCTTAGAACTACTTCAACAAATTCGCGCACAACGATTTCCAGCGTTTATTCCACAGTTTGATAAATCGTTGCAAAATGGCGCAGGCGATCGGACCACACCGCTTGAAATTCAGGTGGCAGATATTGTCCTGATCGAGGGTTGGTTTGTCGGGTGTCGTCCAGTCTCACCGGTTCAGATTGACCAAGCCCCGCCGTCTGTTGTGGCTGAAGCCGATCGGGATTTTGCAAAGGACATGAACTGCGCACTACACCAATATCAGGGGCTTTGGCAGGAAATCGATCGGCTGATTGTGCTGAATCCTATAGACTATCGTTTGAGTATTCAATGGCGACAGGAGGCTGAAGCGAAACTACGATCGCCCCAAAATCCTGGCATGAGCGATGCTGAGATTGTTGAATTTGTCGAATATTTTTGGAAATCATTGCATCCAGAGCTTTATATTTTGCCGTTATTAAATGAACCGCAGTGGGTCGATCGGGTAATTGATATCGCTGCTGATCATTCCCCTACTCAAATTTATACGCCGAAATAGAAACGGGTTATATCCGTTATCGCTTCGCTTGTAATACTTGGGCTGCCGTCAGGTTTAATCCTGGAAACGTAGACGATCGGATGATCTCATCAGATCTAAAGGTCGTGAACTCATAATCACCCAGCATTAAGATTCCAACTTGTACCCATTGGCGCGATCGGTCAATCCTCCACATCTCAGGAACGCCTATCGCAGCATACTGTAGGGGTTTGTCTCGATAATCTCTGAGGTCGTTTTCGTCAGTTTCTTTTCCCGGTGAAACCACTTCCATCAAAACTCTAGGGGGTGGCATTGTTGGGGTAATCGTTGCTCGTTTTTCGAGTAGGGTGACATGAACTTTTTCTAATACAGTTAAATCTGGAAAACGAGTTCGAGGTTTTCCAGGGACAGCCACCTCAACTCTTCCCGGTCGGATTAGTTCCATCGGAACGCCTGCTTCAAAGAGTACGAGAAAAATAAAATTCGCGATCGTGTCATTGAAAAGCGATTCCGTCATGACTTCGACGAGTTCTCCATCCCAATACTCATAAAAACCTTCTGGTAAATCGGATGGATCTGTCGCTAGATAGTCTTCAAAACTAACAAATCGTGACTTCGTGAATGTCATACGATCGCCCTTCCCTTCAGTATGAGTGAACAGCTCTTGAATTATAACCTGCTCACTATCAGCGTAGAGTGCTCGTTTGCGTTCCCCGAACCCGTAAGATTAAGGGTAATGTTTTGTGAGGTAGTGGTCGGTGAAAGCTTTATCCCTTCTTGGTTCAACGGGTTCGATCGGAACGCAAACCCTGGACATTGTGGCCCAGTATCCAGACCAATTTCGCATCGTGGGCATGGCAGCTGGACGCAATGTGGCACTTTTTTCGCAGCAAATTCGCCAATTCAAACCCCAAATTGTCGCACTCCAAGATGAAACCCTCTTGGCTGATCTAAAAGTCGCGATCGCTGATGTCCAACCGCAGCCTATCATCCTGGCCGGACAAGCCGGAATCGTCGAAGTTGCCAAATATGGGGATGCCGAGGTTGTAGTTACGGGAATTGTCGGCTGTGCGGGTCTCTTGCCAACCATGGCCGCGATCGAAGCCAATAAAGACATCGCACTGGCCAATAAAGAAACATTGATTGCAGGCGGTCCCGTTGTTTTGCCCCTCGTCAAAAAACATGGTGTCAAATTGCTCCCGGCTGACTCTGAGCATTCAGCAATTTTTCAGTGTTTACAAGGGGTCCCCGATCGTGGCATCCGTCGAATTTTACTGACGGCCTCCGGTGGCTCGTTCCGCGACATGCCTATCGAAGAACTGGCCAATGTCACCGTCGCCAGCGCACTTAAGCATCCCAATTGGTCCATGGGCCGGAAAATCACAATTGATTCCGCCACCTTAATGAACAAAGGGCTGGAAGTGATTGAAGCGCACTACCTGTTTGGGATGGACTACGACCACATCGATATTGTGATTCATCCCCAAAGTATCATTCACTCGCTGATTGAACTGCAAGACACCTCTGTTCTCGCCCAATTGGGCTGGGCCGATATGCGATTGCCCCTACTGTATGCACTGAGTTATCCCGATCGTCTCCCCACCGATTGGGAACCGCTGGATCTGGTCAAAGCAGGCAACCTCACCTTCCGCGAACCCGATCATGTCAAGTATCCATGTATGGGCCTTGCCTATGCTGCAGGTCGAGCTGGGGGCTGTCTCCCGGCAGTTCTGAATGCGGCTAATGAAGAAGCGGTGGCCTTGTTCCTAGATGAGAAAATCAAGTTTTTAGACATTCCTAAATTGATTGAAAAGACCTGCGATCGCTTTGACTCGCAAAATGTGAAAACCCCAAACCTCGACGACATTCTAGAAGCCGATGCTTGGGGGCGGCGATCGGTGATTGAACTCGCGAGTAGCGCGGTGATGTGTTGAGATGGGCTGAGATAGGCTACTGTGTTAAGAATTCTTAGCATCCCAAACTCTGTTTCAGCATTTCGCAGTAAAGTCGCAATGGAATCATAGATTAGGGAAAACTAATTATGTACGCAGCATCCTATTTGCCGACTTTCCTTGTGCCGTTGGTGGGAATTCTTTTCCCACTAGCAAGCATGGGCCTGTTGTTCCTATACATCGAAAAAGACGCATAAGCCCTCAAGCTTAGATCCCTTTTTAGAGTCTGTCTAACAGCAAAAAGCCGACTGGTGAATCCACTAGTCGGCTTTTTGTATGAGTTGTTAAACTGAATAATTTAGATTGATCAGTTTTACATTGATGAGCCGATACCGGCATAGGCACCATAAAAGAAAAGACCTACAACAAGTAAAACACCCGTTCCAGCTACCGTTGCAATCATCCACAACGGAATACGTCCATTATTCAACATCTGATCATCTCCAAAACTACGGCTTACTACATTGCTCTGATTTGCGCTCAAAATAACAAACGGCCAACCCTAGAGCTGACCGATTATCAAGATCTAGTTAAAGAAGTAGCTAGAGAACAAGATTCCAAGGGTGAAGATCATCAGTAGGCCCAAGTACAACGAAGTACGATTAAGTTCTACGCCTTGACTGTTGGGATTCGGGGACTTTTCCATGACTAATTTCCTAAGTAAATTTTTGTAACCAGAAGCTTTATTCTAACGTTGGGTGAACTGCATTGCTGCGATCGCCCCGATGAAAAATACGCCAGGAACTCCCAGAGTGTGAACCGCTATCCAACGAACAGTAAAAATTGGATAAACAGTTGGTTGATTTGAATTGGTGGCCATTGCGTTGAATTCTCCCTAGAGAAATTGAATTATTTTGTCTTGTTGGACTTAATCGTTTCTTCAATGAAATTGTCCACCTGACTTTTCGCGGTCTGACGATCGCTAATAATCGGTGCAGTTTGACGAGTCGATGGGAAGTATTCGTTCGGACGTGGCGTACCGAACGCGTCATAGGCAAGGCCCGTCGCCACAAATAACCAACCTGCAATAAACAGCATTGGAATTGTGATGCTATGGATAACCCAATAGCGAATACTTGTCACAATGTCCCCAAAGGGGCGCTCACCCGTAGTCCCAGCCATGGAAATCCCTCTACAAACGACAGATTAATTTCTGATACAAAACATCATAGATCAGGAGCGAAAGCCCCACAAGAGTGACCTTCAGAATTCCTTTGATTTTAGACCGATTGGCCTCGGTATCTCAAGAATGTACCGCGCTGACCCAGGATGTAGCCTCGATCGGGACTGGTAAATTCGATTTTGTATAGATTTGCAGGCACGTCTTCAACATTGCCATCTTTTTTCCAATTTTTGCCGTTGTCGTAGCTCACGAGTAAAGTTCCGCTGCCACCCACGACCCATAGTTCATCTGTGGTTCGGTAGCCCAGATCCAAAAATCCCCAGCTATTAAACGACTCCGGAGCCTGGGCTTTTTGCCAATCTTCGGGGTCTGACGAGTTGGTAAATTGTAGTTGACCACCCCGAGCCAGCATCCAAAGACGATTGTCAGGAGTGAATCCCATCCCTTGAAGTCGGCGAGAGCTGTTGCGGTTAAACGGCTCCCAGGCGGTGCTTCCCGGTTTCCAAGTCGAGAAAAAATTACCACGGGATGATACGGCGACATATTGGCCATCGTCCGATCGGTGCAGGCTCTTGAATACCCCAAAGGCATCGTTGACCATCGCTTTCCAGTTACGACCTGCATCTTGGGTTTGGTAGATTGCGCCGATGTCGGTAACCATTTCGACGGAATCGGGACCTAACGCCATCAGGTCGCTAGGAGAGCCGGGGAGTTTTTCACTCAATGGCATCCGTTCCCAAGCGTTTCCGCCATCTTTGGTATGAAGCAAGATGGACGGTTGGCCTGCAATCCAGCCTTCTTGACCCGAGAAACTGACGGAGGTTAGACGATATTTTTCGGTGCCAAGATCAAGTTTTTTCTGTTGCCAGGTGGCTCCGCCATCAGCAGTTTGAAAAATTGATGAATTGGTGCCGACAATCCAACCTTGCTCTGGGTTTTCAGGCAAAAAATCGACATCTAATGGACTCTCGTCACTAGGAAGCTTGACCGTTTCCCAGGGTCTTGTGTTGATCGACTTTAGGAAGGCCGCATCAGAGGGCATGGCATAGCTGAATAGCCCAGTGACCACGAGTAGAAGGGCTGTGATCGTTAATCCAGCCTGTTGCAAACGATGGTTCAATTTCGTCTTGACCACAGAAAGAATCTGCTGCCCGTTTTCCATCTTTGAGTTAACCATCCAAACCATGACCTAAGCGCGCTCCCAACAAAAAATATTGTAAAAACTAAAATTCAACCTTTATTCCAAGCTGTAAAGACTCAGAAAGAAAATAACGGCCAACAAAAGGCTGCCAAAAATGAGTAGATTCTTTTGGCCCGGTGTCATGGTGTTAACCCCGAGACCGTACTTCAGATTTTCTTTGAACCCGGATGCTGAACCTGCACGCCCAATGTTATTGAAGCGATTCTTGGGGGCATCACACACCGGACATTTCCAGCGGGCTGCGAGATCCGGAAAGGCAGTCCCTTCTGGAACTTTGCCGCGCGAGTCGCCCTTTTTCGGGTTGTACGTGTAGCCACAAGACGAACATTCGTAGCAGTCTAGGACCACTTCGATGGTTACTTGCGTAGCGTCTTCGCCCAAGGTCGCGGATTCCAATACAGTGGAATCAGTTTCAGGGGGCGTTTGAGGGGAGAGGTCTTGACTCATGGTCAGTATGGGGAAATCTTAGACGTTGTAACAGAACTTATTATCACATAGTTGGGTTATCACACCGTTGGGGTTCAGATCCTTTTGAGGTATCAGCAAGAGGCAATGCGTTAGCGCTGGAAACTTCCATGGAAGGATTAACTGAGAAAGACGATTTTGAAGACTCGGACTGACTATAATGGAAAAGATAGATTTACAGATAACGTGAATTTAGTCATTCATCCTGTATTCATCTATTTTATCCACCCATTGTGCTTGAGCATAACGATCGGGACTCCCTGTTGTTTTGTTGAAGTCTTAACCTGTGACGAGGCGGCTCTAGAGTGTTTGTTTTAACCGGATATGAATATTTACTCGGCTTCTTGCTGATTTGCGGATTTGTGCCTGTGTTGGCCTTAACCGCATCCAAGCTAGTCCGTCCGAGCCGTCGTGGACCCGTTCGCCGAACGACCTATGAGTCGGGGATGGAGCCAATGGGCGGGGCTTGGATTCAGTTCAATATTCGCTACTATATGTTTGCGCTAGTGTTTGTGGTGTTTGATGTGGAAACGGTGTTTCTATATCCCTGGGCGGTGGCGTTCAGTCAACTTGGATTGTTGGCCTTTGTCGAAGCCCTGGTGTTCATCACAATTTTGGTGATTGGATTGGTCTATGCGTGGCGCAAAGGAGCATTGGAATGGTCATGAGTTCTGAAACAAGTAATAAGGTTGCCGTTGATCCGGTGATCATGAATCCGGTCGATCGTCCGGCAGTGACCCAAGAATTGTCGGAAAATGTTGTGTTGACGACGGTCGATGATTTGTACAATTGGGCGAGGCTTTCCAGTCTTTGGCCGCTTTTATATGGCACGGCTTGCTGCTTTATTGAATTTGCGGCGCTGTTGGGTTCGCGGTTTGACTTCGATCGGTTTGGCCTCGTCCCCCGATCGACCCCTCGCCAAGCCGATTTAATTATCACAGCCGGGACTGTCACCATGAAAATGGCCCCCGCGTTAGTTCGGCTTTATGAGCAGATGCCCGAACCGAAGTATGTGATTGCTATGGGTGCTTGCACGATTACGGGCGGCATGTTTAGTGTGGATTCGCCTAGTGCAGTGCGCGGTGTGGATAAGCTGATCCCCGTGGATGTGTATTTGCCAGGATGTCCGCCGCGTCCTGAAGCGATCATTGATGCAATTATCAAGTTGCGTAAAAAAATCTCTAATGAATCGATGCAGGAACGGTCCTTCCAGCGTCAAGTGCATCGGTATTACAGCACCACTCATAGTCTGAAAGCAGTCAAGGCTGAAGTAACGGGTGAGTATTTACAAGCTGCCAGTCGTCAAGCGCCGCCAGCGGAATTGATGGAAGCGATGGGCTTTGCGGTGCCGGAAGTGGCTGAATTAGAAGCAGTTCGATCGGAGGCGGTGTAATGTCGGATCAGGCGCAAGCGGTAGAAACTGGGGCGATCGCTCTCTCTGGTGAAGTGTCTCAGTGGTTAACGAGTGAGGGGTTTGAGCATGAATTTCTGGGGCTGGATGCGTCAGGGATTGAAATGATCAAAGTGGAAGCGGATTTTTTGGTTCCGTTTGCCAGTGCGCTCTATGCTTATGGGTTCAATTGCCTTCAGTGTCAGGGCGGTTATGATTCGGGTCCAGGCTGTGATTTGGTGAGTTTTTATCACCTGATCAAAATTGAAGATAATTGCCTAAAACCGATGGAAGTTCGCCTCAAGGTGTTTCTGCCCCGCGAAAATCCGAAGGTCGCTTCTGTGTATTGGATTTGGAAGGGTGCAGATTGGCAAGAGCGGGAGACCTTTGATATGTATGGCATTGTCTACGAGGGCCATCCGGGTCTAAAGCGGATTTTGATGCCGGAGGATTGGGTCGGCTATCCGTTGCGGAAAGATTATGTGTCACCTGATTTTTATGAGCTGCAAGACGCTTATTAGAATTTGGATGATTGATATGAATTGAATGAATTGGGGCGATCGGAACTCAAATCCCGATCGCTTTTTTAATGGGTTGTGAGAACGATCGATCCCTAGCAATTTCAAAGTTTAAATGAAACGCACCTTCCTTTAAGTACATCAATCCATCAATCCATGAATTGATAGCGATCCAGCCTAAGCTAATGCAAATTTGGAATTGCTGATTCCTTAGAGTGTGACCCATCGATCGGTATCATTCGACCTATGGCAAGCGTCCATGATCTGCTGAGAAACAACCCCATCTTTGAGAGAAGGCGACATCGGTTCTCCGGTTTGAATGGCATGAACCCAGGCATCAATAACACGGGCGATCGGAGCAATTCGACCGTCATCGTAAGTTTTAGCAAACTCTAATGAACTAGGAATTACAAGTTCCTGAAGGGGTTGGTTATTTTGACTGCCTAAGAGTTTAAACCCGTGAACATAGTCTTTTTGATTGTTGCTACCGAGAGCTAGGGTGCCACGATCGCCGTAAATCTCAATAAAATGCCCGCGTCCTTGCATGGCGACAGAGCTTAAACAGACTTGAACCGGAACTTGATGATTGAGTTCTAATAAAATATTGCAAGTGTCGTCCGCCGTGACGGGTTTAAGTTGATTGTTGTCGAACGGATCGGGACGCTGGAGAATAGAGGTGCTAAGTCTTGCGGAAACACGTTTTATGTCACCGAGTAGCCAAGTAATATAATCAAACGTGTGGGATCCGATCGCGCCCAAGGCACCACCACCAAGATCGTTCTGGGCATACCAATTCCACGGACGATTCGCATCGGCTCGGCTGGACACCAGCCAATCTACTTTTGCATAGCGAACATTGCCAACATAGCGGTCGCTTAAAAGTTCTGAAAGCCGTTGCCAAGTGGGAATATACCGAAACTCAAAATTCATCGCGGCCATCAGATTTTTTTCCGTTGCCAGCTCATAAAGGTCTTGGGCTTCCGTTGCGTTCAGCGTGGTTGGTTTTTCCAGAAGAATGTGTTTCCCTGCGTTCAGTGCAGCCTTGGCCATGTCGTAATGCAAAAACGGTGGGGTAGCGATCGTGACGGCCTGTACTTCTGGACGATCGATGATTTCCTGAACAGTAGTGCAAGCGTTAGGAATATTGTGGGTGCGGGCGATCGTTTCAGCAGTAGTGCGATCGCGATGATAGACGGCGACGACTTCGATGTTTGGATTGGCGCGTAGTGCAGGCAAGTGAACTTTTTGCCCAAACCCAGTTCCAATTAGTGCGACCCCAATTTTTTCCGAATTCATATGAATTAGCCCCATTTAAAAAAGCCCTGCAAGACAACTCATCCTACAGGGCTTTTTCATCAAACCGATCGAACTCTAAACCCGAATCCTAAACAAGCTTCAGCGTCGGATAGTATTCAACCATATCGTCGCTCGTTAGAACGCCATCGGTGGAACCGGGTTGCCACAAGACTTCTAAGGTTAATAGCCGATCGCTCGACACAGCCCCTAAAGTACTCAATGCACCCCGTAAATCAGTTGCACTATTGATAGCAGGAAGTTCAACTTTGCCTTCCGCACCCACCAAGAGCGTCACCACAATATATTCACCAGACTGTTCAACCAACTCGCCTGCGGGATTCACCGTAAGCGTTCCATTTGCCTGCTTCAGTTGGCCCGACACATTCGACACCGACTCACCCAAGAACTTACTACGCTCTGAAAGAATCATCCGGTTAAATTCGGACTCTGCCGCCAACATTGCGGATTGCTTGCTTTCACCACCTGCATAGGCCCAGTATTCGGGATGACGCAATAGAGACAGTGTGGTTTCTTGAAGCGCTTGAGCTAATCCGGCACTTGAGGCGGTGTTTGCTTTCTGGGCAATGCGGTTGAGATCTTCTTGCAATGTCTTTGCTTCAGCTAAAAGACCCACTTGCAATTTCACCACCGACACCTTAGACGATTTTAGACCCATGTCCGAACCGCCGTCCTGACCTTGGAATCGCTGGAATGCCTGCACCGCCGTACTGGCTACTGCTGCCAATACCAATAAGGACAGTATTCCGCCCGCTCCGCCGCCACCACCAAAGAACATCCATGGCGAAGGAAAGAAGAAAAAGCTACTGCCGCCGCCCATGCCACCGCCATAGCCACGATTATATCCACCACCACCGTATCCACCCCCCGATCGGGGAGCGCTGTAGCTACGAGGGGCCGATCGGAAGGAGCCACCGCCCATTCGTCCGCCGTAGGATGCGGCATCTGCTGGAGCTGGACTGCCGACCCAAAGAGTAACAAAGAGAGCGATCGCCACAATAGAACTGACTATCGGTTTTATAAAGTTTTGAAAGGAACGTCTCATAACAAGCCTCATAACAGCGCCGCAGCACCTTGGACGATACCCTAATACTTTATCGCGTTGTCCCATAGACGCAAACGGCGAACCCCTAAGCAATCTGTGGGGATCCCCGAACGACAGCGCAGAACCCTTTGATTAACCGCTAATTAACCGCCGCCTACGATCGTCACCACTTCCAATGCATCACCCGCCTGAATCTGGGTTTGTGGCCAAAATTGCCGATGCAAAATTTCACCGTTATATTCGATCGCCACTAGCTTAGGATTCATCTTCAGTTGGGTCAGCAAGTCTAGAAGCAAGGTGGGGCTTTCACATTGATGATCTTGACCATTGACCGTGATATTAAATGAGAGATTGACCATGAACTTAACCTCGACCCCTTATCTGAGATAGAAAATATTGCGTCGTTAATTTGGGCTGAGTCGAACTCATAATCGATCGCACCACCGAAACCCGCGTTGCGCCTGCCTCTATCGCCGCCTTCACATTGTCCCTATCAATGCCCCCAATCGCAAACCAGGGAATCGTACAGTGGGTCGCCGCATATTTCACATACTCATACCCAGAGGCCGCCTTCCCCGCTTTAGTCGGAGTCTCATGCACGGGACCAACGCCAATGTAATCGGGACGTTCCGCCATCGCCATTGCAAATTCTTCAGGACTCGTGGTCGATCGGCCAATGATTTTATCGGCACCAAGCAACTGACGGGCAAATGCATAGGGCAAATCATGCTGACCCAAATGCACGCCATCTGCATCTACCGCGATCGCAATATCTACCCGATCGTTCACAATAAACAGCGCATCATAGCGATGACAAAGGTCTTTAAGCTTGATCGCATTGGCATAGCGAATGTCATCATCAACATTTTTATCGCGATATTGCACCAAGCTCAATCCCCCTTGGAGTGAAGCTTCAACGGTTTCAAGCAAGGTCTCTGAGGGGGCAGTAACGAGATAAAGCTGGGCTTGATGAAGTTTTGCATGACGGGGAGAGGAGCGCATTATTTGACTGTCTAGTGTGTAGGTTTGATACCGCAATTGTTTCATAACCGCACCCATTTCAGGGCTATGAATCTTGCCGTATTCTTCCAAAACCCGCAGCGATTCTTCAATTCGACAAAGATTGGCTTGCAGAACTTGCGGAATATCCGATCGCACGCGTTCCAGCGGATGGGTAATGCTCGTCCCCAAGTCGCCCTCGGTATCACGGGCCGATCGGAATATCGGGTTATGCCATTGCCCAAGGGTCTGACGCATTGTTTTACATTGCTCACTCAGTTTGGCATCGTTCACTCCAAACCGACACCAATCCTCAATGACGCGCAATCCTTCACGGGCACGATCGAGATTTGCGTCCAGAATGCGATAGAGAGCGACGGTGGGATGGAGAGCAGGCATAGAAATACGAGTTAATGAATAAAATTTTAATAGATAATTAGCGCGTTTCAAGCCAACCATTAATGACTAACAGCGCAATCGATGCCGTAATCAACAACCCCAACACAAATCCTGGAATAAAGGTCAGCAACCCAAACCCGCGCAATCCCCATACAAAGCACGTTAGGCCAACCACAAACCAAAATACAAATACCCGTGAATCTCTTGAAGATTGCATCTGTTCTACCCCACCAAATCTATAGCTCATTGTACAAGAGTCTTTCCGCCGATCGTAATTTCACAGGTATCATTCCTCAGGGTGGTTTTTCATATCTTTATCCGAAGACGCGACTAGATGAGGTTTTATCATCGGACACGGAAAACACCTAGGAATCCTTGAAGTAGGTTGGGTAATATGAGGCCAAGTCGTTCATTTGGATTATCTAAAGGAGTCGAAATTTATGGTTGCTGCACTACCTGTTAATATTTCGTCCAATCATCTTCAAGCCCTCCTCAAAGGCGAGATTATTCTTCAGACCCGACCCCATTCCGCTTGGGGGGGTGCAGTAACCGCTCAGATGTATTTGCCCATGCCATACACTGAAGTCTGGATGCAGATTACAGATTATTCTCGGTGGACTCAGTTTTTCCCTGGATTAACCCGTAGCGAAGTCATTAGCTCTAGCATTCACAGCAGCGGTGCAACTGTAAAGCGCAAGGTCAAGCGTTTATATCAGGCCGCTAGTAAAGCATTTTTATTCTTGACAGCTCAAGTTGAGATCTATCTCAAGGTCATGGAAACCTATCAACAATCGATTCAATTCTCCTTAGAATCCGGCAGTTTCAACGACTTCACCGCCGATCTCGCATGAGAATCCTGCGGCGAAGGCACTATTCTTACGTACTCTGTCCAAGCAACTCCCACAATTCCGGTTCCTAGCGCGTTCATTCAGCAAGCCATTAAGATGGATTTGCCCACCAATATGAAACAGATGCGCCAGGTTATTTGCCGATCGTACCAATAAAAACTTGGTAGCAAAGACGTATTAGCAAAAAATCACTAACCAACAAAAATAGGCTGTTGAAGATAAGAAATCATCTCGTGGCCCCGATAAAGGGTGACGCCGGGTTGATCGATCGGCACCCAGAAAAAGTCAAAGGCGATCGGACCCACGCGGCTTGTGGAGTGCAATTCATAATGTCTCCACTGGTCGGGAGCGGGCTGAGTCACCGTCAGATGATAGCAATGCAACTCCCTCATATGTTCAGGTCTGGCCGTAAACAGACTTCCCAGATAGGCTGAAATCTCCACATTCCGCAGCCCGGTCTCCTCTTCTACTTCTCGAATCACCGCTGCATCATGGTCTTCACCTGGCTCAATGCTGCCCCCCGGAACCTGTACACCCCAGCTCAAATAATCCGGCTGCCGAAAGACCAGAAGTCGATCGCGTTGGGTGATGTAAGCCAGAACTTTCCGTTTAAAGGCGCGGTGCGTCATGGAGCCTCGGGTTCATAGAGATTACAAATAATGATAATTCAGATTTCAAGACTGTCACTTAGTCCTGAATCTAGGGAATTAGTTTGGATTATTATGACCAGAGTCTTTACAATTATAAATGAAGAAGTATTAAGAAATGTAACTCCCCTTCTTTCTAAATCTATGAACTCTCAGCGGGCGATCGTCATTGGGGCCGGAATTGGTGGGCTGACGGCGGCGGCACTTTTGGCCCGTCGGGGATATGCCGTAACGGTTTACGACCAGGCGATTGTTCCGGGAGGTTGTGCTTCGACGTTTAAACGCAAGGGCTTTACCTTCGATGTGGGGGCGACGCAGGTGGCGGGGTTGGAACCGGGCGGTATTCACCATCGTATTTTTGAAGAACTTGAGATTGAATTACCTGCGGCAACTCCATGTGATCCGGCTTGTGCGGTGGTGTTGCCGGGAGAAACAGAGCCGATTGATGTGTGGCGCGATCCCGATGCGTGGAAAGCAGAACGATCGCGACAGTTTCCAGGTAGCGAGGGCTTTTGGAATTTACTGACGACTTTATTTGAAGCAAGCTGGGAATTTCAGTCCCGAGATCCGGTGTTGCCGCCCCGCAATATTTGGGATTTGACGCAGTTAATCGGGGCAATGCGACCCAATACGTTAATTACGGCACCGTTTACTTTTTCTACCGTGGGCGATGCGTTGAAGTGGTTTGGGTTGAGCAACGATCGTCGCCTCAAAACTTTTCTAGATATGCAACTCAAGCTTTACGCCCAAGTCACCACGGATGAAACGGCACTCCTCTATGCTGCGACGGCCATGGCGATGTCTCAGCTTCCGTTTGGGTTGTGGCATTTGGAAGGCAGTATGCAGGTATTGAGCGATCGGTTGGTGAGTGCGATTAAGCGAGACGGCGGCGAAATTCATATGCGTCATACCGTAGAAGCGATTCATTTGACGGATGGTAAAGCGACGGCAGTGACGGTAAGCGGATTAAAAAAAGAGGCGACGATCGAAACGGCGGACCATATTGTTGCAAATGTTACGGTGCAGGATTTGGTTCGATTACTAGGGGACCAAGCGCCATCTGGCTATCGTAAACGAGTCGATCGGTTAAATCCGCCGTCAGGAGCCTTTGTAATTTATATGGGGGTTCGTCAAAGCGCGATTCCAAAAGACTGTCCGCCCCATTTGCAATTTTTGTATGATCAAAATGCTCCTGTGGGCGAGAATAATTCGTTGTTTGTATCGGTCAGCAAACCGGGCGATGGCCGCGCACCAGATGGGATGGCGACTATTGTTGCGTCTTCATTTGTGGATGCGGAGCCTTGGTGGGAGCTGAAAGAGGATCCAAAGCGGTACGAAGAACTGAAGCAGCAATACACTGACACTGCGATCGCTCGGCTTGCCACCTATTTTGATCTCGAAGATGCCATTGTCTATCAAGAAGCCGGAACGCCGTTGACCTTTTGGCGCTATACCGCACGAGAGAAGGGCTATGTGGGCGGGGTTGGGATGCGGGTTTCCACCTTTGGACCCTTTGGGTTTGCCAACCGAACTCCGATCGCTAACCTCTGGCTCGTGGGTGATTCAACCCATCCCGGTGAAGGAACGGCTGGGGTGAGTTATTCTGCCTTAACGGTGGTGCGACAAATCGAGGCGCAAAATAATGATTTTATAATTCACTAAATCGATCGCCATATAGTTCTTACAACTCTTGCTTGAGTTCGTTAAGTATTGGCTTAATGTTAGTTAAAGTTGTATTCATTTTCTGCAGAAAGTATTACTGGCCTTAGGCTTCGAATTTATTTTTTCAAAAAAAATATAAATCTTCTGTACGGGAGTAAAGAGGAGTGTTTTTACCTTCGTCCATTGATTTGTTGAGGCAATAGTCTTCATCGATTACTGTGCCTTTTGTTCTTAGAGCATCAGCACAAAACTCTATTTCACCTTCCCAGTAGATATATCGTCCTGTTTTGTCTAGACTGACTTTAGCGAAAAAGGTGGGATCTTGAAGTGGTTGAAATACTTTGCCTTGTTGAATCCTTGGGATAAAATCGGCTACAACGCTTATTCCATCAGAATATTCTAAAACTAACTTAAAGTTCTCAATTGGTAAGACTCTACTGATTTTATACATGGTTATTCTCTCTAATCCAAAGGTTCTAGTTTGTGAGGTGATTTTCCTGATTAGTACAGTTCCCAATTTTCTATTAGTTCCTGTTGATGTAAAGCAATCCATTCTAAAACCATCGATCGCACTCGGTTGGGAACTTTACCCAGGGCTATTTCATTCTGAATAGAAGTTTAAGTGTGTTAAGACTAAAGCTAGCCAGTCGCTGAGCTTGAGCCATATTTTCAAACCCAAGATCACGATATAAATTGAGGGAAACATTCCGCGCAATGGCCCAAATTT
>JAPLHZ010000226.1 GCA_026389365.1 Cyanobacteriota bacterium | reverse complement strand
GCGGACATCCGGTAAATCGAGTGGAATGTGAATCTGATTCTCCATGAGGCCCCTCGCTTGCTGGCTAACATCTTGATTTTACAGCCAATCGATGAACGCTATATCTGGATGCCGACCACGGCAATTCTAGGAGAACCAGAACTAATGTCTCCCACGATCGTACTAGAATTTGCGTCTGGCGATGGTTCAGAAGAACGGGATACAACGCCATTTAAGGGGGAATTCTGGGTTTATGAACGAGTAATTCGTGCGCCGTTTTATGGGATTTATGAAATCAAAACCGGAAAATTAGAGGTTTATCACCTAGTCGATTTTAGCTATCAAAAACTCACGCCAAACGATCGAGGTCACTATCCAATCGCCCTCATGAATATTGAACTCGGACTCTGGCAAGGCATGTATCAAAATCAAGAAATGCTATGGCTCCGATGGTGGGATGTAGAAGGAAATTTATTACTGATTGGGAGTGAGCAAGTGATTCTGGAACAACAGCGAACTGAACAAGCCCAACAACAAGAACAACAACAACGACAACGGGCCGAAGCTACTGAACGGGAACTAGTAGAACTCCGATCGATCCTCCAGCAACAGCGATCGTAATTAGTTTGGCCAACAGAGTACTAATCCTTCACGATCGATTCTGGCGTTTCACCTGATTCGAGGCGATCGCTAATTGGTAATTGCTCCACTAGGGTGGAATTGACAAAAGCAGAAAACCATATAGCGTGACGGAATGAGAGAACTTCCCAACCTAAAACAACGTCAGTTCCGTTGAAGCCGTAGGAGCTAAAACCTTCTCTAGCCGCCTATCTTATCCAAAACGGACGTTAATTACATCCATTAGGCCAGCTTGATGTAATCCCATCGCTATTTCAGGGACCGCTTCAAGAATTTCTGACTTTCTTTTCCTCATCACAATTCACCTCTAAAACCGATCGAACAAATGCAACTTACAAATATTTGACAGATCCTGCTGCCGTGAACATCCAAAGGCGGCGAAAATACTGCAATCCCCATTTTCCCAGGGACAACAGCAATAATCCCGCCCGAAACCCCACTCTTCGCCGGAAGCCCAACCCGATAGACCCATTCTCCGGCAAAGTTATACATGCCGCAGGTATACATCACACTGAGCAAATCCCGAACATACTCTGATTTAATCGCCCGATCGCCCGATCGAGGGTTAACCCCATTGTTGGCCAAGGTCGCGGCCATCAATGCCAAATCTCGACAATCTACCAACAGCGCACATTGCTGAAAATATAAATCCAAGGTTTCATCAATCCGATCGTCCATCATTTCAAAATGTCGCATCAGATGAGCCAACGCCCGATTCCGATGGCCCGTGGTGCGTTCTGACATAAAAACCGATGAATCCACATACAGATCACGGCCTGAATAGGCTTTAAAGGCTTGCAAAACTCGATTGAGCCGATCGGTGGGTGTCTGACCTACCCCTGTTAAGGTGATCTTTTGTACTATTGGTTCTTGAGGAGTCTTGCAGTAGACACATGAGGATGCTTGGAATCAAACTTCTTCTTGGTCGTCGGTTTCTTCGGTCCCCTGGTTGATTTATGAAATCGTTTGAG
>JAPLHZ010000035.1 GCA_026389365.1 Cyanobacteriota bacterium | reverse complement strand
TATTCCCAGAACAAACTAAACCATAACAATCGCCTACCTCTTTATGGATACTTCACGATCGATCGGCTAGCCAATTCACTAAATCATCGACCCGGCTAAAGTCTAATAATGCGTCTGCTAATGCTTCGAGTTGCTCGATCGACAACTCTCAATTTCCAACCGCGCTAGCCAAATGTTTTTGCAACGTCTGAACTGGCAATGGTCCTTGCAAATGACTCCAAGGCAAGACCTGATCTTGCGGCCAAGTTGCATACACATAAAAATCAATATCTGGAAGCTGTCCTTTGAGATCTTTAAACGCTCGACGATAACTGCCCAAGGTTTCACCATAATGCCGAACCTTTTCAAGCATTGGAGCCAAACGCCGATCGCCCCTCGACAAAAGAGTTTGAATTACTGACCAATTAAAACTTTCAGGCCGAAACTCAATGCCCTGCGGACGCAATTGCTTTTGTAAAAACTGAAGTCTTTTTTCCGCCTGTTTATTTACCCCAAACCATTGAAATGGGGTATGCGCTTTCGGCACAAACGTACTACAACCCCAGGTTAATCGCAATCCAGGAGCCGCCTTCTTCAAAGCTTTCAGCATAATCACGGTTTGTTCTACATCTTCCATTTCTTCAGTGGGAATTCCCACCATTCCATAGAGTTTCAATGCACTCAAACCACCCGCTTTTGCATTAATCGCAGCCGTGGTAATTTCATCATTTTCAAGTTTTTTATTAATCACCTGACGAATCCGATCGCTCCCACTTTCCACCGCCACCGTCACCGATCGGGTGTCATGCTTCACCAGCATTTGGGCCAATTTCTCACTTAACGTATTAGTTCTGACCGACGCGATCGTCACCCGCACATCATCGTAAGCCGGACGATTTAAATGATTGATCAAACCATCAAATTCAGGATGTTGCGTTACAGAAGCGCCCAACAAACCGAGACGATCGGTCACTTTCAACCCCGCATCGATCGCCGGAATCAAACTATTCTCCAAATTCGCCACTCGAAATGGCAATGTTAAATAACTCGCCATACAAAAACGGCACATTTCTGGGCAGCTTCGTACTACTTCCACCATATAGATATTTTCCCAAGCGGACTGCGCCGTCACTACTGTGGAAGTCGATAAATTCTCACCGCGATAGGTTTGTTTTTCAATCCGATCGGGCACCTCAGAATCAATGGCCGTAATACTCTCGATCGGCCCATCCGGTGAATGGTATGTTACTTCATACAAACTCGGAACATAAATGCCGGGAACTTTCGCCAAATGACGAAGTTTAGTTTTACGATCGGCCCCGCGCACTTCTTTGTAGGCATCAATCATTGCCCCCAGCAAATCCTCACCATCACCCAACAACACCACATCAAAGAATTCAGCAAACGGTTCAGGATTCGCCGTCATTACCGGACCACCACCAAATAAAATCGGATGGGAATTCTTCCGATCGCGACTCCAAATTGGAATATCTAGCTTTTCCAACGTCGCCAAAATGTTGACATAATCCAGTTCCCACGACACTGAAAATCCCAAAAACTCAGGACGCGATGGCAACGGTTCATGAATATCGGTAAATAGCCGCGCTACATCCACATCCGATCGCCGCGCAAAGGTCGCCCACACCACCTGATAACCCAGACTCGTAATCCCGATCGTATACTCATTCGGAAACGTAAACACCATCGAAACCGCATCGTCATCGGCTTGCGTCGGGGTGAAAAGTAATCTCTCAGCGGCAAAAGGGGAAGCTGGCACAGGATAAAAAACATGAAAATAGCCTATCTAGCCTATCACCCAATCCAAAATCTGAACTCGAAACTCTGTCCCCAAAATTGCTGACCTTAGCCCGATTTGGTCCACAATAGAAGGCTATTAAAAAACAAGAAGTTAAATTCAAAAACAAGAAGTCAAAAAATATTAATTCAAACCATCTGCCCATCGCCCGTAATCAGGTTCCCCGTGACTCAAGCCCCAAGCCTCAACTCGTCCAAACAACGATCGTCCTCCAACAAATCAGAACCCACATCCCCAGTGAGTGCCCGTCAGCTCGCCCTAAATGCCCTGCGCCAAGTTCACCAGGGAGCCTATGCCGATGTGGCGATCGATCGCAGCCTGAAGTCACAGAAACTTGACGATCGCGATCGTCGCCTCTTCACCGAAATTGTCTACGGAGCTGTCCGCCGTCAACGCACCTTAGATGCGGCAATAGATGCCCTCGCCACCAAACCCGCCAATCAACAACCGCCAAATCTCCGCGTTTTGCTCCACATTGGCCTGTATCAAATTCTTTTCCTTGACCATATTCCTAGTTCCGCCGCTGTCGATACAACTGTTGATCTCGCCAAGAAAAATGGCCTGACCGGTCTCGCGGGATTTGTGAATGGATTGCTGCGAAAACTGGTGCGGACTCTAGAAGAAGATGCAACGGAGACTGATGGCGAATTTAATGTGAGCGCTATCGAAAAACTTCTGAAGACCAATGACAAAAATCGCCTAGGAATCTATTACAGCTATCCTGACTGGATGACCGCGCAATGGGTCAAACAATTTGGCCAAGACGAAACCGAAGCCCTCTGCGAATGGATGAACAATCCGCCCCATTTAGATATTCGTCTGACGGGCCGTACTATGCAGAAAAAAGAACTGCAAAAAGCGCTCGAAGCCCTAGACATTGTGGTTACCGACATCCCCTACGCGCCCATGGGGTTACGGTTGTCCCATAGTCCCGGTGGGATTCAAGAATTGCCAGGATTCAAATCTGGCGACTGGATTGTACAAGATGCTAGTGCGCAATTAGTGGGTCAGCTCGTTGATCCCCAACCGGGTGAAACTGTTGCGGATGTTTGTGCGGCTCCTGGGGGTAAGACGGTTCATCTCGCCGAACTCATGCAAGACAAAGGCTGCGTAATTGCCCTCGACAAAACCGCATCTCGTCTACGGAAAATTAATCAAAATTGCGATCGGCTTGGTCTTACATCAGTTCAAGTCAAAGAGGGGGACGTGCGATTGGTTAAAGATTGGGTAAACCTGTGCGATCGGATTTTAGTCGATGCACCCTGTTCAGGACTCGGAACCTTGCACCGACATGCCGATGCCCGTTGGCGACAAACCCCCGAAACTGTCACCCAACTTGCTGAATTACAGCTCGAGATCCTCACTGCCGCATCCACTTGGGTGAAACCCCACGGAAAACTTGTTTATTCCACTTGCACCATTCATCCATTGGAAAATGAAGAAGTGATTAAAAACTTCCTCGCCCAAAATCCAACTTGGCAAATTGATCCTCTAGACCCCGCCTCGCCCTTGGCCGATTTAGCAACACCGGACGGATGGATTCAGGTATTGCCTCACCACCACGATATGGATGGATTTTTTATGGTTCGTCTTAAGAAAGGATAAAGTCTGATGTTTTGGTGTAGTCTTATCGCCAAAGTTGAGCACAATAGAGGGGAATGGAGCAAGACACGCCCTTCATTTATGTGCTTGGCTCAAGAGGAGAATTATTATGGCATTTACCCAAACCCGACAGATCCAAACCTCACCAAAGGCTCTGATCAAAATATTGATCGGAGCGGCATGGCTGGATGGGAAAATTAAACTTGAAGAACGCCAGTTTCTCTGTAATTTAGCCAAACAGTATCAATTATCCCAAGATCCTGAAATATATCCCTTACTCCATGAATTAAAATCCATTACGCCCAATGAATGCGATCGGTGTATTAAAGAATATCTAGGTCCCCGTCCGACTGCTACGGCCATTCATGATTTGCTTGAACAACTCAGTGCTCTGGCCTACTGTGATGGCGATGTTTGTAATGAAGAAGCTATTTTATTAATGCGACTCCAGAGCTTAGAAACCCACGCCCTTAGCCATCCACACACGCCATTGACCCACAAAGCTGCCGATCTAATTCGTCGTCTTTATCATCAATGGATTGCCGTTTTGGATGGGGATCACTTGCCTTAGATAATCATTAAGGGACTTCCAAATAAATAATCATGCCAATAATGGGTTCAGGGCGATAGCAAATATCGATAAACCATTTGCCAAGATTCAAGGGTTTGTCGTTGACCTCGAACTCGGGGAGTCGCTGAATCTGCGTTTCCACCTCAGCCATCGCCAGTTTGATCAGTTTGACGCCAGTTTGATAAGTTTGAGTGACGAGTTTCACCACTGGATGGTGACCGTTC
>JAPLHZ010000245.1 GCA_026389365.1 Cyanobacteriota bacterium | reverse complement strand
GCAAATACTTGTATAGCGAATTTTCAGCATTAAAGCTTTCTTTGCTGTAGCGATGCACTTGGTTAAAGGCTTCACGAATGGCTACGCCGCGCTTTTTTAACTCTATTTGCACTAGGGGCAAGCCGTTGACCAAGATGGTCACATCGTAGCGGTTGGCTTGGGTTCCCTTTTGTGCAAATTGCTTGATGACTTGTACTTTGTTGCGGGCAAGGTTCTTTTTGTCGAGGAGGTAGATGTTTTGAATGCGACCATCATCAAATACAAAATCATGGATATAGTCGTTATGAATTTTGCGGGTTTTATCAATAATGCTGTCGCTAGGTTTATCTAAAAAGGTTTCTACAAAACGCCGCCATTCGCCTTCGCTAAACTGCACATTATTCAGCGTCTGTAATTGCTCGCGCACGTTGGCTAGCATGGTTTGTGGGTTGGTGACGCTGGACAGATATTGATAGCCTTGCCGGATTAAATCCTGAATAAACTCGCCCTCTAAGTCATATTCGCTTTGGTAGCTTTCGCTAACTCTTGATTTCTTGCTGTATTGTTCCAGAATGATGAAGTTATTGGATTCGGCGATCGTGTTGTAGTTGGTCATTGTTTTTTGTCCTCTAAAAACTTTTACCTAATCCCCCCTTAGAAAGGTTAGGGCTGATTCTTTACTCAAAAGAAATCCTTAAACCTGCACTGTTACGTTGTTCATATTTTGATTTTCAACGAACTTGCAGGGATTCAGCAGTTTCTCTCTTTTAAGAGAATCAGCCCTACTTTTTAAGGGGGCTAGGGGGATCGGGTGTTTTGATACCAATGCAGAGACTTTTCAAGCACCCTTTTAGATCCGTCTTTAAATCTTCTCAATCCGAGGAGATAACTTCTCCAGTTGCCAAGTAAAAGTTGTTAATATGGTGGAAATAAACAGGAACGTAGCAATAGCCCGAAAGGTGAGCTGCGTACCTGCAACCAATGCTTCGATTGGAGCCTCGGTGACATCGATGGTAAAAGTATTATTGGCGGCGGCGATAGTTACCATTGAAAATAGCGCACCGACAATAGGGACACCCACGGTTTGTCCAAAAATCCTTGATAATGAAAGTAAGCCAGAGGCAATTCCCAATTGTTCTTTTGGGGCGGCTCCCATGATAATGCTGTTATTTGGTGATTGGAAGATCCCTACGCCTAAACCATAGGGGACGATCGCAAGCACATAGTTGGTTATGGAAGAATCTGCGTTGAATGTACCAAATAATATGCAACCGATTCCCATTAAACATAATCCAATTAAACTAATTATACGTCCCCCAAAGCGATCGGCAAGAGTCCCTGATATAGGAGCCGTGACAGAAATAATAATTGGGGGAATGGCTAGTAATAGTCCAGCTTTATCGACGGAATATTGCTTAATCAGTTGCAGGAAAAAAGGTAGGATAAAAATCACTCCTGCCATGACAAGATTACCGACAAATCGTAATACCAGCCCCATACTAAATTCTAGTGACCTAAATATATTTAAGTCGAGCATCGGTTGTTCTTGGCGTGTCTCAACAATTAAGAAACCAATCAAACCTACTGCGGCTAGGCCAAATAAAGAGAATATAATACTCGAATCAAGGCTGCTGTTTTGCGACAAAGTGAGTCCCATCGTAAAACAAGTAAGGGTTAACGTTAGGAGTAATGTGCCGAAAATATCAAAGCTTTTGGCGGTTTCACTAACAGTTGAAGCTGGGACAAAAACAGCAACGATTAAAATCCCAATAATACCAATCGGTACATTAATAAGAAAGATCAGATTCCAATTACCTAAAGCCAATAAAATACCACCGATCGTTGGTCCTAAAGTAATACCTAAACCATACACCCCAGCCCGAATTCCCAAACTTAAGCCACGCTGTTCAGGTGGAAATGCTTCGACAATAATGGCTGTACCTAAACCCGACAAAAAGGCTGCACCTAGCCCTTGTAATGCGCGATAAAGAATTAGAATTTCGACGCTTGAAGATAGTCCACAGCCTAAAGAACTAATCGTAAAAATAATCATACCAATCAGATACAATTTCTTTTTACTCCACATATCTCCTAACTTGGAAATGGTCAGAACCGTAATGGCGATCGTTAGTAGGTAACTGAGTACAACCCATTGAATCAAGGTAAAACTAGTATGGAGCGATTCGATCATCGATGGCAAGGCTAGATTAACGATATACACATCTAGGGCGAAGATGAATACTCCAATACCAATGCCTGTGATCGTCCACCATTTATTTGAGTTCTGTTGATCGGGATTATTTGTTTCAGAGCAACCCATTATAAAATTCCAACCATTTTATTAATTGATAAATTTATTGAAGAACAATACTCAACAATAGCTGGGAGTTCTTTTTCAATATTGATTAGAGTTCCGCGTTTGGCAATTTCTTTAACTTCTTTAAGAATCTTAGCAACTAAATTGCGATCGCTAATTAAATCTTCACGATTAATCTGTTTGAGGGCTAAGGAGATGGAACTAATTCCAGATTGCATTCCCAAGGCAATATCACTTTTAAAACCTAAATTTTGGGGATCTAGGCTTTGATAAAGGCTTTCATCTTTAGCGATCGCACTAACATGAACTCCCGCATAGTGTGTGAAGGCATTTTTGCCTACCAAAGGATGATGGGGAGGGATAGGAATGTTGGAATAGTGGCTCACCAAATAATACAGATCTTTTAAATATTCTAGTTTCCAGCGACTTTGTTCTGGATTAATTTCCATTAAATTGGCAAGAAGCTCACCGATATCGACAATTCCCGAACGTTCACCGAGACCCATGACACTAACATCAATAACATCGGCTCCTGCGTGATAAGCATCAAGTCCGTTAGCTAAAGCCAAACCTCGATCATTATGACAATGCACCTCTATCATAGGATAGAGATTGTAATTGGCAAGAGCCTCTTTGATCGTTGTTACATAGCCAGAAATCCGACGGCTTGACTGAAATGGTGTTGCGTAACCCGTTGTGTCGGCAATGCTAATAATGTTTGCCCCAGCTTGGACGGCGGCGATCGCGGCGGCGGTCACATTTTCTATGGGCGATCGCACTGTATCCTCTGGTGTATAACGAATGATCAAATCCTGCTGTTGGTTTCGCGCATAACTAATCACTTCAGCGATGCGATCAATGGCGGACTCTAAGCTGATGTTGTAATCTTGCTGTAAACGTTTCTGAGAAATACTGAAAAATACTCCTAAAAAGTCAACACCACAATCCAATGCTTTACTAACATCATCTAAGCGACAAAGAGAATGAGCGCCAATTTTTGCTTTTAAGCCAGCCTTGGCAATATTCGTAACTGCTAGGGCAATTTCAGTATCTACAGCAGGGTTGCCGACTTCAATAATATCAATACCAATCTGATCTAAAAGCTGAGCGATCGCTAACTTCGTCTCTGGTGAGAAATAAACCCCTGGAGTTTGCTCTCCTTCCCTGAGCGTCGAGTCGAGAATTTGGATCATTTTGTTTACTCGTAAATTTTTACAGCAACATCGTATTCTTGATTTGGAGTTGAATTCTAGCAATAGAGATTGGTTAACACAAGAAATATAGCCATTCTCCATAGCGCGAGCCACGAAGAAGACTCTACAAGTCCCTCTGAACAAGGGTTCCAGATTTTTACTTGTACCTCATGGGAGTCGGAATGCCTATATTAGGACCTGAAGGCACTGCGGGAATGGCACGATCCTGCGTCATTGAATCCGATTAAATCCCACGGTATGGCGGGATAGGCAGAGTAGACACTGATAAAGGATTTCAGACTGGTTTTTTACAGGAATTACGATCGAAACTTTCATGTTTAGAATCCTCTTTTTGCCCCACAGAAGTTACCTTTTAAAGCTATTCTGCTTATTTAACTGGCATCTTTGTTTGATAGCGTTGTGTATATAAAAACAGCAATTCCAAATTCAAACGGTAACATAGGATACAAATATGGCTCTCTTTTATGTAGACAAGAGATATTAAGCTGATTTCTGAGGTTTTTGGCATTCCCTCCTCGAATCTTAGTCTCTTAGGAACGAGGATTTAATAACACCCACAATTCTTGAAACCCTTATGGCTTCTAGGAAGAGTTTGAGGGAATCCCAGTTCTGGATCTTATTTAGTTCTCATTCCTTAGAGAGTCAGCAACCTGAAAACAAACTTCATAAGTCATTAATATAGAGCATTACGTTGATTCCGTGTATTGGAATAAAACCCCGTTCCAGCAAGCATTTCAGGCTTTTGTATCTTTGGCTACATTCTGAATTTGGAAT
>JAPLHZ010000131.1 GCA_026389365.1 Cyanobacteriota bacterium | reverse complement strand
GCTCAAATGTTGCTGGAGTCACGCCGCACAATCGTTTGAACTCTACAGGCTCTAAATTCTTAGCTTGTTTATAACTCACGTTCAATTAGCTGAATTTATATCTATTGTACAACTTTATTCGACTTTCGCAGGAGGTCTATTAAAGGCTAAGTGATCATTAAAGGATTATTGTGAATTAATGGATTCATTCGATGTTTTCCGAATTACATTTTTAATATCATTCAAATCCACAAACTGATCGGCAAGATTTATTAATTGCTCATTCGTATTAGCACGAAGACTAAATAGCTCAATTTTCACGCCACGATAAGACAACGTATCTACCGCATAATTCAGATCGCCTGTACCACTAAGCAGCACCAACGTATCGCAATAATTACCCAACATCAACATATCCACCGCCATTTCCACATCCATATTTGCCTTCCGACTCCCATCCGGCAAGGTAATCAAATCTTTTGTGACAACCCGATAACCATTTCGCCGCATCCACAACAAGAACCCCTGCTGGCGCTCATTCGTACTATCGATTCCCGTATAAAAATAGGCCCGCAACAAAGGACGATCATTCTTGAGATGGGCCAAAAGCTTCAAATAGTCAATTTCAATTTGTAACTGTAGCGCCGCATAAAATAAACTGGCCCCGTCAATCAAAATAGCAATACGACGTTTCTGATGGGAGGCAGAAGACTGATGCTGAGGAAGAAAATATTCCGTAGCCGCTAACGAAGCAGAATCATGGTACAGAGAATCAGACACATTACCGTATCCAGAATTCCCTTCAGGAGGGCGATTGGACCGCATAAACAGTCTCCTAAAAATTTTAAAGGAACAACAAAACTAAGAAGTAAAAATTGAGATCAAAGAGATAAGCTCGACGAAATAGGTGATTTTGTTGATTTTATCAAAATGAAATTTTACCAAATCTAAACATTGGTAAGGTTTGTGTTGTTCTTATAGTACGAAATCTATCAATATAATTAAGATTATCTCAGAAAAATATAACTCTTGACGAACATGCATGGTTTCACTCCGACTTTTGTGTCGAATTCCGGGTATTGCAGCATTATTCAGAACTAGGGTAGAACAGTGAGGCGGCCAAGGCAGGATATTTTGCCTAATTCGATCGTCACCTCCGCCATAGACGTGCCCGGTCCAAGATCGAATTCATGGCCATTAAGTTCTGCTATTGCCATGCCCCGTTTAGCGTTTGCATGGGGAAGCCAGACCGGATTTCGGAGTGCGATTTTATTGGGTTGGATAAGCTGAAGCCCGGTACGAATGGCAATCTCTGTCGTATTAGTAAGAGTGTCACCCGAGCTAGACGGGAGATTTCCAGACAAGATAATTAGGTCATCTTGTAATTTAGTTTTCAGATTTGTGATGGTTAAACGCTTCTCGGAACTCGCATCACCAGATCCCAAGATCCCCATCAAAAATTGGGTTACAGCGTCCTGAATCATCGGTGTGCAGAGCGATCGGTTTAGATCGTCTTCAGATAATGAAAATTTTAGGTCGATGGGGAATTCTGCCAACAGTTTTAACGCTTTACCCCGCATCACTTGACCAAGGTTGACTTGAATTTCTTGAGCTGTAAGCTGAAGATCTCGAATGTGGATACCTTGATAGACTGCCGCTACCACAGACGCTTCAATTCTGCGGATCTTGCCCCCAAGAATCTGCCGATCGCCCGCCTGAATCGAAAGTTTAAGGTCTTCAAGATGCTCTGTTTGAGACTTTAACCAAAGCCGGACTGCCGGGGCCAATACCTTGCTAATCAATCCTGACGATCGTTTGGGATTTTGGTCTTCAGTCAATGGGTCGGGCAAGGTATCAATCAATATATCAGTCGAATCTTTTTGAGCATCGGGCATCGATTCAGGCATAGGAAGAGTATGGTTGAGGACGTACCGAATTTAAGAATAGGCCATGGCGCACCCTCGTTCACACCGATCGTCTCGATCGAAATTGTCCGGGTCGAGATCACTCCGGCCATTAAGCCCAACAAAACCCGAATATTTCCACGAGAGCATTGGCAGCATTCCCGGCACGTTAAACATTCGGCCTGAATCTGCGCCGCCTGAAATCGACATCTTAGACTATGTATCCGATAGCTGCGAAGACCGGACCGGAGTTACTCCTCTAGAAATTAAGGTCTACCTTGAGCATTCGTCCATAACCTGGATTGATCTGAAAGGCTTGGGGCATGAAGAGACGCTACGTCAAGTAGGTGAAGTCTTTCAGTTACATCCTCTGCTACTAGAAGACATCGTAAATGTCCCCCAGCGCCCAAAAGTCCAGGACTCAGCGAAACAATTGTTGATTATTGCTCGTATGGTGGTTTTGACCGGAACGCTGGATGAAAACTCGCTCCATTCTGCCTTCATAACGGAGCAAGTGAGCTTTGTGGTTGGATCGAACTATGTCTTAACAGTTCAAGAAGAGCCAGATTATGACTGCTTTGAAATCGTCCGATCGCGTTTGCGGGATGGCCGAGGCACAATCCGAAAAAAAGGAGCCGACTACTTAATGTATGCGCTGCTAGATTCGATTGTTGATGGATTTTTTCCGGTTTTAGAAGCTTACGGCGAAGCTTTGGAACTTCTCGAAGACGAAGTGGTCGCTAACCCAACGGTTCATACCCTTGAAAAAATTCATCAAATGAAGCGAGATTTAATTACACTTCGTCGCGCCATCTGGCCCCAACGAGATGCGATTAATTCCCTGATTCGGGATGAGAACCCATTGATTGGCGATGAGGTGCGGCTACATTTGCGGGACTGTTATGACCATTCCGTACAAGTAATGGACATGGTGGAGACTTACCGAGAGGTCGCGTCTAGTTTGATGGATGTCTATCTTTCGTCCGTGAGCAATCGGATGAACGAAATCATGAAGTTTCTGACCGTGATTTCCAGTATTTTTATCCCGTTGACATTCATTGCTGGTGTTTATGGCATGAACTTTAACACTGAAAAATCGCGGTTTAATATGCCAGAACTCAACGAACCCTACGGGTATGTCATTTGTTTGGGTTTGATGGCGATCGTGGCCGTCGGTATGGTGACATTCTTTTGGCGTAAAGGCTGGTTTAGCAGCTATGCCATGCAGCCCAGGTCCAAGTCTTACGATCGTAGTCGTCGTAATTCTTCTTGAAGTTCCGCCACTTGACGACGCATATCTTCCACAGGATTGCCGCTGCTTTCAGATTTAGGAGCTTGCTCTGGCTTGACGACCTCTGGCTGAGCGGTTGAATTACTCGCTGAATTGCTCTTCGAGGTAGAAACCTCATCCTCATCCACAATCTCAATGCGGCGGGGTTCTTTGGGCTTATCTTGTGTGTTTTGAGCTTGCTGAGCTTGTTGGGAGAGATTTTCAAACTCCTGCTGAGCCGTCTTCATTTTTTCATCGACATAACGCCGTGCTTCGTCGGTCGTCATTTCACCGCGCTCTACCATTTCTTCCGCGAGCTTTTGCAGTTGACCACTAAATTCGTTCAGCTTACTTCCGGCCTTTTCCCCAGCATAGGATGCCGCTCCGATACCGATATATACGGCCTTTTGCACCAAGTCACTCAAGCTCATGAACTGCGCCTCCAGAAAATAGATTCAATACTGCCGCCTACCTTTAGGATAGCGGTCATTCCGAAGGAACGTCGGTCGTAAGCCGCCCCTAAAATAAGTCGTAGTTTCCGATCGTAAAAATACAGAGCAATCTGTGTTATGTTTAAGTCTGACTCGGACTCATGCGGTTTCAACGCCCAAATTTTGTCAGGACCGGAAGGTAGCAGCAATACGGGATGCTTGGGACAGGCGTGAACTCCGGGTCTTCTGCATTTTTAGGACTATTTACGTCCGATCGTGACAAAGATTTGATTTATCGGCATTCCACTGCCACTGGATCTTCCCGACCCGCCTTCAGCATCACCGCCGCATCACAATGGTCTGGGCAATGACTTGGACAATGATCTAGACCGATCGGATCTCCCATCACCACATGCCACTCGTGTAATTTGTAATGGACACAGCAATTCGCCACTAAGGGATCGCGGGCCACAATTTCCTTAGCCTGCTCCATTGACTCCGCTTCAAACAGCAGCATTCCACCGCCTTTCTGCTTCCAATAGCCGGTTTGAGCATGGTGGCCGTTTTGGATTAATTCCTGGACAAATGCAAGATGAGCAGGGACATATCGATCGAAGGTGGGCTTATCGACAATTCCTTCTTCAATTTTGACAAACCAAGGCATGGACGGTTCCTTTCGGTGGATTTAACATCGGTGGATTTAACAAAGGAAATTTTTAAGGATATTGGGGGGCTGACTCATCAGGGCACAGGATGTTACTTCCCTTACCCCTTATAATAAGCTTAATCCGAATCGCAACTCGAATATCATCATGGCGCTGACTGAACCTGGAAGTTACAAAGAAACCGTTAACCTTCCCCAAACCAAGTTTGATATGCGGGCCAATGCGGTCAAACGTGAACCTGAAATTCAGGCGTTTTGGACTGAGACGCAGATCTATGAGACGCTTGCACAAGAGAATACGGGAGAGCCATTCATCCTCCATGACGGACCGCCCTACGCCAACGGCTCGCTTCATGTTGGTCATGCGCTAAATAAGATTCTGAAAGACATTATCAATAAGTATCAGTTGCTGAATGGTCGGAAGGTTCGGTTCATTCCAGGCTGGGATTGCCATGGATTACCGATCGAACTGAAGGTATTGCAAACCCTAAAACAAGAGGAACGTAAAGCGCTAACTCCGATCGCACTACGGAAAAAAGCCAAAGAATTCGCCCTTGAAGCCGTCAACGATCAACGGGAAGGCTTTAAGCGCTACGGAGTCTGGGCCGATTGGGAAAAACCTTATATCACCTTGGATCCGGCCTACGAAGCGGCTCAAATTGAAGTATTCGGACAAATGTTTCTGAAGGGCTTTATCTATCGCGGATTGAAACCCGTCTACTGGAGTCCGAGTTCTCGTACAGCATTGGCAGAAGCGGAGTTGGAATATCCGGAAGGACATATTTCAAATAGCTTGTATGCTGCATTTGAAATGCTTACGTTATCGCCTGAATTACAAATGCCCTTTGATTCATTCTTAGGCGAATTAGGCGTGGCGATTTGGACCACAACACCCTGGACTTTACCGGGGAATTTAGCGATCGCAATCAATCCCGATCTGGTGTATTCCGTTGTTGAAGTGGGCGAAAATAATCCGACAAAATTTAAGTATTGGTTAGTTGCAAAAGACTTGGTTGAGTCTCTTGCGGCTAAGCTCGGCGTAACGCTAGAAATCAAAGCGTCTGCTCTGGGTAAATTGCTGGAACATTGCACCTATCGTCATCCGTTGTACGATCGTATCTCCGAAATCATTATCGGCGGCGACTACATCACAACCGAAGCCGGAACAGGACTAGTCCACACAGCGCCCGGTCACGGACAAGAAGATTATATCGTCGGCAAAAAATACAATCTCCCCATTCTCGCACCTGTGGATGATGGCGGAATTCTGACCGAAGAAGCCGGGAAATTTGCGGGTTTAAATGTTCTGAAAGATGCAAATCCAGCGATCATTGCCGCGATGCAAGAACTGGGTTGCGTTATCAAAGAAGAACCCTACCAACACAAATATCCCTACGATTGGCGGACAAAAAAGCCCGTCATTTTCCGAGCAACGGAACAATGGTTCGCATCGGTTGCAGGTTTTAGAGATGCCGCATTAGCCGCCATTGAAACGGTGACTTGGATTCCGCCCCAAGGCAAAAATCGCATCACTCCGATGATTGCGGAACGATCGGATTGGTGTATTTCTCGCCAACGCAATTGGGGCGTTCCCATTCCAGTTTTTTACAACACTGAAACCAATCAACCCTTGATTACTGCCGAGACCATTACCCACATCAAAGCGATCGTGGCTGAACATGGTACGGATGCCTGGTGGGAAATGAGCCTTGAGGAATTGCTACCGGAACAGTATCGCCATGATGGCAACACCTATCGTCAAGGGTTCGACACGATGGATGTGTGGTTTGATTCTGGCTCGTCTTGGGCGGCGGTCGTGCAGCAACGCGAGGGCTTACAATACCCCGCAGATCTGTATCTCGAAGGCTCCGATCAACATCGCGGCTGGTTCCAATCCAGTCTTTTAACCAGCGTCGCCGTCACCGGACAAGCCCCTTACAAAAAAGTGTTGACCCATGGCTTTGCGGTCGATGAAAAGGGAATCAAAATGAGTAAATCGATCGGCAATGTTGTCGATCCATCTGTCGTTATTTTGGGCGGGAAAAACCAAAAAGAAGAACCGCCCTATGGGGCTGATGTGTTGCGCCTTTGGGTCTCATCTGTAGACTATTCCAATGACGTCCCACTGGGCAAGAATATGCTCAAGCAACTGAATGATGCAAGGGGCAAAATTCGCAATACCGCACGATTTTTATTGGGAAATCTCCATGATTTCGATCCTACTAATGATGCTGTGCCCTACGCCGAACTGTCAGAACTCGATCGGTACATGTTGCACCGAATGACAGAAGTCTTTGTGGAAGTGACCGACGCATTTGAAACCTACCAATTCTTCCGCTTTTTCCAAACCGTTCAAAACTTTTGTATTGTCGATCTATCTAACTTTTATCTCGACATCGCAAAAGACCGCTTGTACATTAGTGCTGAGACTGCCCAACGTCGCCGCAGTTGCCAAACCGTCCTCGCGATCGCTCTAGAAAATCTCTGTAAAGCGATCGCGCCCGTCTTGTCTCACTTGGCTGAAGACATTTGGCAGTTCATTCCTTACGAAACAGATCATAAATCAGTCTTTGCATCTGGCTGGGTCAATCTAGATCAAAGCTGGACCCAACCTGATCTTGCTGAAAAATGGGCAAAACTGCGGGAACTCCGTACCGAGTCCAATAAGGTTCTAGAACAAGCAAGAACGGCAAAAGAAATTGGATCATCCCTAGCGGCCAAACTATTGGTTTATACCCATGATCCGGCATGGCGATCGGTTCTCAATAGTTTGAATCTGAACGATCGAACTAACGGCAACAATGTCGATGAATTGCGCTATTTACTACTAGTTTCACAAGTTGAATTAGTGGATTCTATCGATCGGATTTCAGGGATGAAGTTCTCAACTACTACCGAAACATTTGGGATTGGAGTAGCGGATGCAGAGGGCGTGAAATGCGACAGATGTTGGAACTACTCAACCCGTGTTGGCACATCTGAATTACATCCATTGTTGTGCGATCGGTGTGTTGACGCGATCGACGGGAAATTTTAGACTCTTAGCTCTAAAATTGTCTCGACCATCAGCCCGCAGTTTTACTCGCGGGCAATTCTATTGAAGAAGTTTCAGGTGTTGCTTTCGGAGGATTAAATGTGGATTTCGATTAATTAAATACCTCATCTCCCGTGACAGATGGTTCTGTCGCAGGTGGAGCGTTTTTGAGTTCTGTGGGAGTCGCTATTTTATTAAGACGATCGACCAAAGACTTCATTGAATCCCCATCGGTTGTTGATTTGGCTTCTTCAGATTTAGTTTGATTTTCCGGTTGAACAACTTCCGGTTGAACGATAGTTTGCGGTATAGAACTAGATTTAGGAGCTTCAGGCTTAACAACTTCCGGGTTAGGCGTCACGATCGGAGGTATCGTAATTGGCTTAACCGTATTCTCGATTTTGTTTTTTACAATCACATCAGATTTAAGGTCAGCATTAGGCTTCACATTAGGCGAAACACTCGGAATTACAGGAGGAGCCTCAGTCTTTTTACCTGGACCAAATAACTTAAATGGATTGTTACGGGTTGCGATCGCAGACTCTTTTTGAGTGGAAAGCAGTATCTTTTGCTCTTTAGTTAGTTCTAATGCGGGTGGCGAAAATATCCCATTAGTCTTTTTAGGGGGAACGGTGGGTAATGGAACAACAGGTAACGTCGGAACTATGCTAGTTGAAGATCCAGAACTAGGGACAGGTTTAGAAGTAACGATCGGAACATCTGTCTTAATAGTTGAATCCTTATTCAAATCAGGAGCAGATTGATCAGATTTACGGAATCGATCGAACCAATTTCCTTTTTTAGGAACATCAGAATAGATAGTTGGCGTTTTTGGTTCAACCGCTTTCGGCGAGTCAATGCCAGTTTTGCTAGATTTTTGATCGGTTTCAACCACCGGCGGAACTTTGATAGTCTTGGGGATTAGGTCGGCTTTCGGTTCAACAGGTTTTACGATAACGATGGCAGGCGGAGCAACAGAAGTCTTGACCTCTATCTTTTTACCTGGACCAATAAAAGATGGCAATTTCTCTTGAATCGTTCTTCTAGATGCCGAATTTGGGAGAGTTTCCTTGATATCAGGGGTCTCCACGATCGATGGCGAACGCTTCTGTACTTCTTTCTGTACTTCAAGGTCAGGTTTTATTTCAATCGGTTTCGTCGGTTTCCCAATAGGGGCGACGGGAGCAGGATCTGAAATTTTGGGTGTAATTTTGGACGCATTGGGCGCAGGTTTGACGGGGACCGGGGTCTCTACAGATTTAGTAGACTTGATAGCAGGAACATCTGGTTCGATCGGTTTCAGTGGAGCAGCCGGAGTATAAGTATAAGTCGGATCGACAATCCCTTTAGCTTGGGCGATCGAGATCTCACCTCGGGTCAATTGTGCAAGTGGGTCTTGACCACCCGGTTCATAGTTGAAAATTCGCGCTGTGTTGTTACCAAAATTCTCAACTCGATTGCCCTTCTCATCAATAAATTCGAGTTGAACCCAATTTTTTCCAGGCTTGAAACCTTTTAAATAGGTCGGTTGCCAGCGATCGAGAAGAAAGCTCTGACCATTCACCGTAGCTTTCACCTTCCAATCTTGAACACTATCGGTATCACTTTCCTGAGCAATTAGATGAAGCGGCGCATTAGTGACATAAAAATCTAACAAGATTGGCTCTGCGCCGTACGTCCCTTGCGGCTGATTATAAGTAAGGAGCGGTTTCTGGGTTTGGGGTCGGTTATCATCGGTCTTCGTAAAAACGTCAAACGTCACCTGGGCAAAGGCTCCATCATTTTTAAACGCTTCATCCCAGGGACTAGCCGCAAAAATCCGCACCGTGTGAGTCCCTAGCTCCAAGTCTTTCAGGACAATAGACTCACTAGCGTTGTAAATACTCTGATACGGCTGGTCATCAACGACTAGATGAAGGTGGGGGCCGAGTCCTAACGACTTATCCTTATAAATAGGTAAATCTTGAAGTTGAAAGCTGACCGTAACCGTGTTGTCGGAAAGGAGTTGTCCCGCTTTAGGCGAGATTATTTTGATCTGAGGCTGATACTGATCTAAAACTCGACCCAGATCAAGGAATGTCTTAGGCGATGCTGTTTCTGTAAGCTGTGCAGTGGCCATGAGCGAAGTAGCCAGCGCACTCCCATTGCCCAATAGAATCTGAATCGCCAGAGCGATCGCTAGCGTTTTTTGAACCAATTTCCAAGACTGTACTGCCCACCAACGCCTTCCAATCACGGGGATCGCGCTCCTTAAAATACTAAATTTAACTATAGCTAATCAAATAAGCCAATTTGCGATCGAACAGGTCAGAAAAATCGACCGATCCCAGCGCGATCGCCCTTACTACTCTAATAGGTTTGCTGAACTCTGCTCAAGTTTACAAAATTTGCATGAGATCCTTATCTGCTAAAGCCTTCAGCCATAAATCAATTCGGAAATAAAATACTAGAGACTGTGAAACAAATAGATTTATGACACATTTTTTTACACTAATTATCATTCTATTTAGCTCATAACGATGAATTAGGGGCAGATTATCTAGCTATTGTTGCGAAGTGTAAACATCATCATGATTTTCTTGACTTTGAGCATTGTTGTGATCAGGCAAAGTCTAAGCTGCCTAGGGTTTTGAGGATCTTGAACTATTGTTAATGCTCGTTCAAAACCCTTGGATCATGCTCTTATAATGAAACCCATGAGAACCTGACCATCACAAAGAATCTAGGAAAACCCTGGATATAAAATCTTTGTCTGACTTGCTCGATATACCTCGACTCAAGGTGAGCTAGTTATGGGTTATGGGAGTCCTCGTTCCGTTCTAGAGAGGAGAGTCTCAATGACAATCAGCCCACCGGAGCGCAAGGCGAAGGCAAGGATTGTTGTAGATAAGAATCCCGTAGCAACATCTACTGAAAAGTGGGGAAAGCCGGGTCACTTCGATCGCACCCTAGCCAAGGGACCAAAAACCACAACCTGGATTTGGAACCTTCACGCAAACGCTCATGACTTCGACAGCCATACTTCTGACCTAGAAGACGTATCACGTAAAATCTTCAGCGCTCACTTCGGCCATCTGGCAGTCGTGTTTGTCTGGCTCAGTGGAATGTACTTCCACGGGGCTAAATTTTCTAACTATGAAGCATGGTTAGGGGATCCGCTAAGCATCAAGCCCAGTGCACAGGTAGTTTGGCCGATCGTCGGTCAAGAAATCCTGAATGCAGACGTGGGAGGCGGGTTCCACGGGATTCAGATCACCTCTGGCCTATTCCAAATGTGGCGCGGCGCAGGTATTACAAACTCCTATCAGCTCTACTGCACCGCAATTGGCGGATTGGTCATGGCTGGTTTGATGTTGTTTGCCGGCTGGTTCCACTACCACAAGGCTGCTCCTAAGTTGGAGTGGTTCCAGAACGTGGAATCCATGCTTAATCATCACTTATCCGGCCTGTTTGGTCTGGGTTCGCTCGGTTGGGCTGGTCACCAAATCCACATTGCAAACCCCATCAATGAACTGTTGGACAAAGGCGTTCCGGCTGGCAAGATTCCATTGCCTCATGAATTCATCCTTAACCCTCAGTTGATGGCAGACATCTACCCAAGTTTCGCGAAGGGGTTAACACCTTTCTTCACATTGAACTGGGGCGAGTATGCAGACTTCCTAACCTTCAAAGGTGGTCTGAATCCTGTTACCGGTGGCCTGTGGTTATCTGATACGGCGCATCATCATTTGGCTCTGGCCGTGATGTTCATCGTTGCAGGCCATATGTACCGCACTAACTGGGGCATCGGTCACAGCATTAAAGAAATTCTTGAAGCAAACGGCCCTGATCCTTTGATGATCACTGGACGCGGTCACAAGGGTTTGTTTGAAGTCTTGACAACCTCTTGGCACGCACAACTGGCGGTCAACTTGGCGATGGCAGGTTCTGTCACCATCATCGTTGCTCAGCACATGTATGCAATGCCTCCATACCCTTATCTGGCAACAGATTATGGTACGGTTCTGTCCCTATTTACACACCACATGTGGATTGGCGGTTTCTTGATTGTCGGAGCCGCAGCGCACGCTGCGATCTTCATGGTCCGCGATTATGATCCCGTCGTGAATCAAGGGAACGTGTTGGATAACATGCTGCGTCACCGCGATGCAATTATCTCTCACTTAAACTGGGTCTGTATTTTCCTTGGCTTCCATAGCTTTGGTCTTTACATTCACAACGATACGATGAGCGCTCTGGGACGTCCTCAGGACATGTTCTCAGATACCGCTATCAACTTGCAGCCTATTTTCGCTCAGTGGATTCAAGGTCTGCACACCGCTGCGGCTACCGTCGGCGGAACGGCTCCTAACGCGTTAGGAACGGCAAGTTATGCCTTTGGCGGCGACACTATTGCTGTCGGTGGAAAAGTTGCAATGATGCCGATCGCATTGGGTACGGCGGACTTCATGGTCCACCACATCCATGCCTTCACAATTCACGTCACAGTACTGATTCTCCTGAAGGGTGTCTTGTACGCTCGTAGCTCACGTCTGATTCCAGACAAAGCTAACCTGGGTTTCCGCTTCCCATGTGACGGTCCCGGACGGGGCGGTACTTGCCAGGTTTCTGGTTGGGACCATGTCTTCTTGGGTCTGTTCTGGATGTACAACTCCATCTCCATTGTGATTTTCCACTTCTCTTGGAAAATGCAATCCGATGTGTGGGGAACTGTTGCACCCGATGGAACAGTGAATCACATCACTTACGGCAACTTTGCTCAAAGCGCAATCACCATCAATGGTTGGTTACGCGACTTCCTGTGGGCGCAAGCGTCTCAGGTCATTAATTCCTACGGTTCTGCTCTTTCTGCATACGGACTCATGTTCCTGGGCGCACACTTTGTGTGGGCATTCAGCTTGATGTTCCTGTTCAGTGGTCGTGGCTACTGGCAAGAGTTGATTGAGTCAATCGTTTGGGCACATAACAAGCTGAAAGTGGCTCCTGCAATCCAACCTCGCGCTCTGAGTATTATTCAGGGTCGTGCTGTGGGTGTAGCTCACTATCTGCTGGGTGGAATCGCCACTACGTGGGCGTTCTTCCTTGCTCGTTCACTATCACTTTGAAGAGCCTGGAGGACTATTAAGACATGGCAACTAAGTTTCCAAAATTTAGTCAAGATCTAGCTCAAGACCCAACCACACGACGAATTTGGTACGGAATCGCGACCGCCCATGACTTTGAAAGCCATGACGGAATGACAGAAGAGAAGCTTTACCAAAAGCTGTTCTCGACTCACTTCGGTCACTTGGCAATCATCTTCCTGTGGGCCTCGGGAAGTCTGTTCCACGTCGCATGGCAAGGGAACTTTGAGCAGTGGATTCTTGACCCGCTGAATATAAAACCGATCGCCCATGCGATTTGGGATCCTCAATTTGGTAAGGGCGCAGTTGATGCGTTTACGCAAGCTGGAGCTTCTTACCCTGTTGATATCGCGTATTCCGGTGTTTATCACTGGTGGTACACGATCGGGATGCGTACTAACCAAGACCTGTATTCAGGATCCATTGGTTTGTTGATCTTCTCGGCAGTGCTATTGTTCGCGGGCTGGTTGCACCTTCAACCCAAGTTCCGTCCGAGCCTAGCCTGGTTCAAAAACAATGAGTCTCGCCTGAACCACCACTTGGCTGGTCTGTTCGGTGTTAGCTCCTTGGCATGGACAGGACATCTCGTTCACGTTGCTATCCCCGAATCTCGCGGACAGCATGTGGGTTGGGACAACTTCATGACCACCTTGCCTCACCCTGCGGGTCTTACTCCGTTCTTCACGGGTAACTGGGGTGTCTATGCTCAGAATCCTGATGGAATGGACCAAGTGTTCAACTCCTCCACAGGTGCTGGGACTGCAATCTTGACTTTCCTTGGTGGATTCCATCCTCAGACTGAGTCCCTGTGGCTCACTGATATGGCGCACCACCACTTGGCGATCGCAGTGATTTTCATCATTGCGGGTCATATGTACAAGACCAACTTTGGAATCGGGCATTCAATGCGCGAAATTCTGAACGCACACAAACCCCCATCGGGCAAACTGGGCGCTGGTCACACTGGCATCTTTGACACCGTCAACAACTCGCTGCACTTCCAACTCGGCTTGGCACTGGCATCCTTGGGTGTCGTGACTTCTGTAGTTGCGCAGCACATGTATGCAATGCCTCCCTATGCATTTATTGCTAAGGACTTCACCACAACGGCAGCGCTATACACCCACCACCAATACATCGCTGGTTTCCTGATGGTTGGTGCGTTTGCTCACGGTGCGATTTTCTTCGTCCGTGACTACGATCCCGAAGCGAATAAGAACAATGTTCTTGCCCGCGTTTTAGATCACAAAGAAGCCATCATTTCTCATCTGAGCTGGGCATCCCTATTCTTGGGCTTCCACACGCTGGGTCTGTACGTTCACAACGATGTTGTGGTTGCGTTCGGAACGCCTGAGAAGCAAATCCTCGTCGAGCCTGTCTTTGCCCAATGGGTACAAGCAGCGTCCGGTAAGGCACTGTACGGCTTTGGTACGCTTCTGTCTGATCCAAGTAGCTTGGCTAGCGTCAGTGGCGCAGCTTATCTACCCGGTTGGATGGCGGCTATCAACAACGACGGTAACTCTTTGTTCTTGAGCATTGGACCTGGAGATTTCCTAGTTCACCATGCGATCGCATTGGGTCTGCACACCACCACCTTGATCTTGGTCAAGGGCGCGTTGGATGCTCGTGGTTCTAAGCTGATGCCCGATAAAAAGGACTTCGGTTATGCCTTCCCATGTGACGGCCCCGGACGCGGCGGTACTTGCGATGTCTCTGCATGGGATTCGTTCTACCTATCCATGTTCTGGATGCTGAACACAATTGGTTGGGTTACGTTCTACTGGCACTGGAAGCACCTGGCAATCTGGTCTGACAACATTGCGCAGTTCAATGAGTCTTCGACCTACTTGATGGGCTGGCTCCGGGATTATTTGTGGCAGTACTCAGCTCCATTGATCAATGGTTACAACCCTTACGGCACCAATAACTTGTCGGTGTGGGCTTGGATCTTCCTAGGCGGTCACCTTGTGTGGGCAACTGGATTCATGTTCCTTATCTCTTGGCGTGGTTACTGGCAAGAGTTGATCGAAACTTTGGTCTGGGCACACGAGCGTACTCCTCTTGCGAACTTGGTTCGTTGGAAGGATAAGCCTGTGGCACTGTCCATCGTTCAGGGTCGCCTTGTTGGCCTTGCACACTTCACGATCGGTTATGTCTTTACCTATGCTGCGTTCTTGATTGGCGCAACGGCTGGTAAATTCGGCTGATGACTAACGTTCTGAGTTAGTTGAAGACCCTCCCAAGTTGGGAGGGTTTTTTATTGGAAAATATTTTGGTGTGAGTCTGGAAAATATCCGCCACAATATTGAAAGTGTTCGATTTTAAAGTGAGGATGTGATGTCTACAATAGGTGCGGTATTAGCAGCGATCGCGGCAGTGGTTGCGACGTTTGGATATATTTTATTTGGCAAGCCTAAAGCTGAGACGACTCGCACAGTAGCGCCCACCGAAAAAGTAGAATTGGAGCCGTCAGTCTCAGCGCCAACAGTTTTAGCGCCAACAGTTTCAGCGACTACGTGGGTGGAGCCTTCTATTCCACTGCCTGTTGCAGATGCGAGCGTTGATCCCTGGGATGACGAGATACCTAAGGCGGCGTTGAGCTTAGAGGCTCTGACCTTAGATACGGTGGAACAACCCGAAGAATCACTAGAGGATCAATCCTCCGATGACACTCCTATTGAACTGAATTTAGATAATGCGACCCAAGTGAATGAGGTAGGGCAATCTTCGGTGGAGATTAGTACGGCACGATATGCGGTTCCATCTGTTCAAGAAAACCCAATTCGATCGCAAGTGTTTGTCGCAATTCGGGATCCAAACTGTCCCCCGCTAGAATCTCAAGAGTTGAGTCAGAAGATTTTGGCTTGGGGACAATCGGGGACGGCAGAGGATTTGAAAACTGTGCTGAGTTATGCACAACATCCTGACGCGGTGATTCGGCGTTATGTGGCGGTGGCGATCGGTCAGGTGATGACAGTAGGGACGATCGGTGCTGAAATTCAGTCTGCGGTTCCGGTTTTGGAAACATTGACTCTAGATTCAGATGAGAAAGTTCAGAAAATAGCGGCAAAGTCTTTGAAAGTAATTCAGGGATAGTACAATTTATAATTGAAGAGAAGTCAGAATTTAGAATGAAACGCCATCGGAAAATTTCAGCATTACCGTTCCAGGCTTTCCTGATTTTGGAATAACAATTTCGGTAGGTCGATCGCAAATCAAGCAGAGATCCTCAAAGGTAAAACTCCATTGCCCTTCTTTAGCCCAAGTTTGTAATAGTTTCCACTCAGTATCAAACGGTTTGCCATCAATCAATCGCCCACGGGCAAAATCATAATAGGCATAGACTCCCATTTCTAATTTAGGAATTGTTTCTACGCCCATTTGTTCTGATAAGTCTTCATAAAGGCCATTACTGAATTCACAGAGAGGGGAATTCATAAAGTAATCGTGTAATTCAATGCGTAACGATCGGGCCACTTCAGCTCGAAATGATTTATTGATTTTATGACGTAGTTTTCGCAGAAGATGGCTAGGGGTATATAGCGTTTTTTGACTCGCAAAATGGGCGATCGCAGGGGGATGTGGACTATCGAAAAAAATGATTTCAGGTTTGGGTTTATTCGCGTAGGCGTAAATGGCTTGAATTGTTTTTTCTGCACGGGGTCGATTGATTCGTTCAGTCGATTTCGCGATCTTTTGCCATTTCGATCGATATTTCGCAAGTTGCATTTTGTCTTCTGGAGTGAGAACCAAAAGCTTTTCTTTTTTTGTCTTTTCCCCAATCATTCGTAGGTCTATCATACGATCGCAATCCATCTGTCTCTGGTCTATCCTAGATTTTACCGCACTAGTGAAGCTGTGATGGATTACAACCGTTTCAATTTTGAATTAGTCAAGATGATTCAACAAAGTGTGATGGATTTAGAACCTATCAATCTGCACTGAATCTGAAACTCTGAGTAGAGTTAATTTATGGATCTAGGCAAAATCTAAGTCCACTCGCTAAAAAACATACTTTTGGAATACAGAGTCATGGGTAATGTACTCAATAAAATCATCAATTGCAGTACTTAAGTATTGATTTGAACTACTAATTGTATAACTGGGAACAGAAAAAAAGGACGATCGTCTATATAGATTGGTGCCGGGTGTTATCACTTGGGACGCTATGCGAAATTCACTTTACAACAAAAATATTGGAATTGTATGCAATTAACAACTACCGTACTTCAAAAGCTTAGTCTTGCAAGTCTATTGACCCTAGGGACACTAGCAACTCTTCCCACCGTTGTCCGATCGGCTCCCATACCTACCCCAGATCAATTTCCGTACATTACATCGAAAGATGAAGCTGGTATGATGCCGACCTATACGACATCTACTTCAGAGTCTATAACATTCGCTCCAATGCCTATGACAAACATGGCAAATAACACGATTGTGGATGTCGCCGTTGCCAACGGATCGTTCAAAACACTCACCGCAGCCCTGAACGCGGCGGGTCTAGTAGAAACCTTAAAAGGTAATGGACCCTTTACCGTATTCGCGCCTACGGATGCGGCCTTTGCAAAACTGCCCGCCGGAACCGTCGAAATGCTTCTCAAGCCTGAGAATAAAGCTACACTTGTCCGAGTCCTGACCTATCATATTGTCTCGGGTAATGTTCTTTCCACGGATCTTCAATCCGGTGCAGTCAATACTCTTGCAGGAAGTCCGGTCAAAGTCATGGTCGGTAGTGGCGGAGTCATGGTTAATAACTCAACTGTGCAAACAGCAAATGTAAAAGCAAGTAATGGGGTGATTCACGTCATTGATACTGTGTTGATGCCTCCTTCTAATTAATGACCGAAAATCATTCTCTAATCAGAAAATGATACATCCAGTAGCACAGCCTACAGTGGTTCTTTAATAATCAGCTAAAACAAAGTAATTCGTTTTAAGGTCATCAATTAATCGATGCCTAAATTACAAGAGGGGACTTAAAAGTGTTGCCCTCTTTTTTATTGTCTCTATGATTTTTTAGCTTCCAAATATTCGATCGGACTTATTTTCGCTGTCCTGTTCTGGTGAATCATCCGCTGATAGGTTGTGCGGAGAGAGATGCTTTTTGGAGTTCGGCTAGGTAGTAACGATCGGTGCCTTCTTCTGTATGTCGGGCGATGATGCCGAGGGTTTCTAGGCTTTCGAGACAGTCGGGAATGGTGACTTTTTGTTTGGCGGTGCCTTTGAATTGGGCGGCGATCGCGGCCACGGTCCATTCGTTGCCTTGGGTTCGCAGTAGATCTCGGACGGCGGTGAGTTGGTCTTTGAAGGCTTTTGGGAATTTTTGTTGTTCGGTGGGGATGGGAATGGTTTCGATCGCGGGTTCTATGCCGGGGAGCGTTTGTTGCGTTTGGGTTTCGTGGGGGGCTTGGTAGTCGGATCGGAGCCAACGAATGAGGCCGTTTCGCTCTTCTTCCGCTCGATCGGCATTAAATTTAACCAATCGTTCTAAAATTATTTCGTCTATATTTTCTATGTTTAACAAATCATTCCAGCCATATGCTTCAAATACCGCAATATCCAATTCATCATGAATCTGTTTCAAGGTGGAGACTAATGCTTTTTGATTGAAGGCTTTGTCTTTGTCGTCGAGGGGTTCGGCTTTACGGAGTTTTTCGAGCAGGTTGTACATTGCGGTGATCGTGACTTCGGGGTTTGCCGCTTGGATGCGCTTGCGGTGAGAGTCGAGACGATCGCCGAGTTCACGAATCTTTTGCTTTTGGGCTTCGGTTGGATCGGGGAAGGGGAAAGGATCGAAACAAACCGTTTTATTGTAGCGGGGCCGATCTTCTAACGTTCCACCGATTGCGAGTGCCCAAGTGACGTGGATTTGACTGGAAAGTACACCCAAAAAGTAGGTATCTTCAAGGGCGATCGCAATCAACATATTATCAGGAAGTACATTAGGATCTAGAAATACAAATACTCAATGTTTTGATATCTCCACTGTGGTGATATAACGACGCAAGTTATTCAAGGCAGGTCTGTCGGTAGAGATTCCATACTCGATGTTTTATCTGTTGCCTCTCTTTTGTGATTTGGTATAACAAGTAATGCGATCGCCCCATCATTTGTAAGTCCCACGATCGCTCCAAAGGCAGAATCTCAAGTTCAAGAATCGGCCTGTCGTTCCTCGAAAATGACAGATGTTGCAACACACTTTCTGAACAATCTCCGTTGTACCTTTCTCTTTGCCCCGCCCCGCCCCGGAAAAGGAATCGTCGCCGCTGCCATAATGTTGGGATTCAAACAACAACAGCCTAAATCCTGGCTGGGTTCCTGCACCATCAAACAATTCAATCAAGAAGACTGGTACTGGCAATGGTCCGACCAACAAATTGCGCTGGAGGAATATCGGGCGATCGTCTCTGAGTGTGATGATTCTTAAAATGAGTAACCCTAGCAGATCAAAGAATCAGGATTGACTCCTGAACAAATCATGCATTCCCGATCGCTATGCAAAGAACTGCAAGGGGAATGAAGACACTTGGTCTAGTTGTAGTCATCATGAAGAGGTTAGTGAGTCGTCTCATTACATTGAGTCCGATCGGCCTGATGTTGTGATTAATGTGGTCAATGAAGTTGTCCTTGAGGTTCGCAAGAAAAGTCTATAAATTACCGTTTTATAGATATCTGTTTAATCTTCTGTCTTGTTTTTATCATTAGACCTCCTGCGAAAGTATCATGAAATCGTCTGTTCTAAAGATAAACTAAGCTCATAATTGTAAATCCCTGCAATTAAATTTAACCTTAATCCAAATCTCCTTCTCCTGTTTCGATACCTAGAAGAGAGTATTCT
>JAPLHZ010000123.1 GCA_026389365.1 Cyanobacteriota bacterium | reverse complement strand
TTTTCTTTAGCCCATCCATTTCGATTGCTTGCATTACCTTTTGCCGTAAATCGGAACTATATGGTTTTGGCATTGTTATTGCTCAGACAATTCGCTTTCTTTCTATCTTATGTCCTAACCTAGCTGGCTATAGCTATAGTTCATAACATTGAATTCTATGCTCCGCTCAACCCCTACCAATCTCCCTTCAACGTTGGCGTTCCGATCGATCTTTCTGCCTTTGATGTTCATCATAGCATTCAATTGGCCCAATGCTATGAATTGGAGCGGATCAATGAGTCTGATTTAAACTCACTCAATACCCTAGTGGGTGGGCATCCTTACCTGCTTCAACTAGCGTTTTACTGGCTAAAACAGAACATACCTATCGAAAGCATCCTCAAGGAAGCGGCGACCGATGTCGGAATCTATGGACACGTCCTTAAGCGTCAATGGAATGAACTCCAGCAAAGTCCTAATTTACTCGCTGCTTTTAGAGAGATTCTCGATAATTCTGAAGCCGTGACGTTAGAACTGATTACAGCCTATCAATTGGAAAGTTTAGGATTGGTTAAGTGGAAGGGAAACCAAGTTAAGGTTTGTTGTCCGCTCTACCAAGTTTATTTTAAGAATCTACTAAGTGAGTAGACACAATCATTTATACAACCGGACTTTGCTAACGCAACGCTTCGCGAACGACCTCGCTCAGTCCTTGAACCCTGATCCTAGGGGGGTGAGCGGAGTCGAACCCCAAGCCAAACTATCAATTTAATTAACGTGAGTTCGGGATAAGAAAGAGCGAGTTACTGCTTCTAGAGCGGACTACAGACATTTGCTATCCGGCATAAAAGCTCGATTTTCAGAAAATGCTGTTTAGGAGTGAGTTTAAAATTTGCGTTTGGCTCAACCACGGGTCTTTCAGCAATTCCTTAACCCGAACTCAGGTTAAATTATTTGAGCCGCAGGGTTTCGTGATCATCTATCAGAGGGATATGCCCTATAATTGCGGGATTAATCATCCACACAAAATGAATGACTCGATCGTGGGTTGAAGCGGATGCATCAGGAAATCGTCGAAGTTTATCAAGATGCAATTCAGGAGAATTTGCGAGTCGAATCGCTGACAATGCCCGAACAGTAGGAGGATTTCAAGTATGAGTCGTCAATGGTCTAAACAAATAAATCTGTGGACTCGATCAAGCTTCTTCATCGTCTTATCTAGCCTGGTGGTAATTCCCGCTATTGCCCAAACTTCTCCGCGATCGAATCCTGCGATTATGCGTCCTGCCGCGAGTTCAATACCGGTAGACCAAGGCTATCTGCTAGGGGCGGGCGATAAAATTAAGCTCGATATTTTTAGTGTGCCAGAATATAGCGGCGATTATCAGGTGCTTGCCGACGGAACGCTAAATTTGCCTCTTGCAGGCAGCGTCCTCGTGCAGGACATGAGCATTAAAGATGCATCGGCGGCAATTTCTAGAGTGTTCAGAGAATGGTTGATTCGCCCGATCGTCACGGTCAGCCTACTGGCATCTCGCCCGATCAACGTTGCCGTATCGGGCGAAGTGACGCGTCCCGGCTCCTACACAACAACTCTGACGGAAGGCGGCATTCCCACGTTGACCAAAATGCTGCAACTGGCAGGCGGCATAAGCCAATCAGCCGATTTGCAGCGAGTACAGGTGGTTCGCCGATCGAGCCGGGGGGGCACCACTCAAACTCGTACGGTTGATTTAGGGCAACTGCTTCGCAGGGGAGATATCAGTCAAGATCTTCCACTGCGTGATGGCGATAGCATTGTCGTTCCCGCAGCGATCGCTGTAAATGTAGATGACGCAAACCTGATCGCTTCATCTAGTTTTGCGGTTAGCACCGATCAGCCATTGAGAATCATTGTGGCAGGCGAGGTCAATCGTCCAGGACCCCACAGCATTAAGAGCGAGACGGTTCCTCAAGCTCAAGTGGGCGGTGCCGCTGCGACCGTGGGGAATAAAGTGCAAGTGCCCACAGTGACCCGATCGTTGCAAATTGCGGGGGGAATAACTCAATCTGCCAACATTCGGGAAATTGAAGTGCGACGACGAACCAATGCTGGATCAGAGCAAGTGCTGAAGGTCAACTTATTTGAATTGCTTCAAGCGGGGGATTCGCGGCAAGATATGCCGTTGCAGGATGGCGATCTCGTCATTGTTCCAACGGCCACAACCCTTTCTCCAGCCGATGCTGCCATTCTTGCGCGCGCCAGTTTCTCACCCGACTCGATCGCGGTGAATGTCATCGGAGAAGTTGCTAAACCAGGACTTGTACAGCTTCTGCCGAATACGACGCTAAACCAAGCACTATTAGCAGCAGGTGGGTTTAATACTCGTGCGAAGATACGAGAGGTCAGTTTCCTGCGTCTTAATCCAAATGGGACAGTCGATCGTCGTGATATCGCAATTAACTTTGATCAAGGCATCAACGAACAGAGCAATCCGCCGTTGCGAAACAACGATACGATCGTCGTGGGCAAGTCCGGGCTGGCTGGCATCGGGGATACGTTGGGAACCATCTTTACGCCTCTATCAAGCTTCTTTGGAATCTTCAACTTTTTCCGCCGCTAGTCACTGGCCCAAACCGAGGGTAGCAGAAGATTAATTACCCCCTGATTGCGGGTTTCCAATCACCTGTTTACAGACCAGTCAGATCTTGTCTATCCTTTGGGATGGTGCCAAAGATACAAATATATATTAGTCTCTACACATTTTTTATATAGCTTTTTTCATAATGAGAATTTAATGTTTGCAGCTAGGTGCCCTTGAAACAGTCTGGGGCGCTGGTGTATTGTGATAAGTCACGATCTTTAATTTTGTATCACAAGTCTTATGTTTGACGCACTATCCGATCGCTTAGAAGAAGCCTGGAAAAAAATGCGCGGGCAGGACAAAATCAGCGAATCCAATATCAAGGATGCGCTACGCGAAGTCCGTCGGGCATTGCTAGAGGCGGACGTAAATCTGCAAGTGATTAAAGACTTTATCGCGGAAGTCGAACAAAAAGCCTTGGGAGCTGAGGTGATTGCGGGAGTACGGCCCGACGAGCAATTTATTGAAATTGTTTACAACGAATTGCTCGAAGTCATGGGTGACGCAAATGTCCCCTTGGCCCGCGCTGATAATAGCCCCACTGTCATCCTGATGGCCGGACTCCAAGGCACTGGGAAAACTACCGCCACCGCCAAACTCGCGCTGTATTTGCGTAAAGAAAATCGGTCTTGCCTCATGGTCGCCACCGATGTCTATCGGCCAGCGGCGATCGATCAACTCAAGTCGCTTGGCAAACAGATTAATATCCCCGTCTTCGAGCTGGGCATTGGCGCAGACCCGGTGGAGATTGCCCGTCAAGGCGTTGAAAAAGCCAAGGCTGATGGCATTGACACGGTAATTATTGACACTGCTGGACGATTGCAAATTGATGAAAACTTAATGGGTGAACTTGTCCGCATCAAAGATACCGTTCAGCCCCATGAAGTGCTGTTGGTGATTGATGCGATGACGGGGCAAGAGGCCGCAAGCCTCACTAAGTCGTTTCATGACCAAATTGGGATTACAGGTGCAGTCCTTACCAAAATGGATGGGGATACCCGAGGGGGTGCAGCGCTTTCCGTCCGGCGGATTTCGGGGCAGGCGATTAAGTTTATTGGGGTTGGGGAAAAAGTTGAGGCATTACAGCCTTTTTATCCCGATCGGATGGCCTCCCGAATTCTCGGCATGGGTGACGTGCTGACGTTAGTTGAAAAAGCGCGGGACGAAATTACCCTCGAAGAAGCGGAACAACTCAAGGACAAAATTCTTGAAGCCCGCTTTGATTTTTCTGACTTTCTCAAGCAAACCCGGATGCTGAAGAACATGGGTTCTCTGGGCGGCATGATGAAGCTGATTCCTGGCATGGGCAAAATGATCAATGACGATCAGCTCAAGGAAGGCGAACGTCAACTAAAACGATCGGAAGCGATGATCGGGTCAATGACCTTAGAGGAACGCAAAGATCCAGACCTGCTGTCCACGTCTCCTAGCCGTCGCAAACGCATTGCTAAAGGATCTGGCCACAGCGAAAAGGATGTCACCGATTTGGTCACAAATTTCCAACGAATGCGGACCTTTATGCAACAAATGGGCAGTGGACAAATGGGCTTCCCTGGTATGGGTGGCGGCGGCTTCCCTGGAATGGGGATGCCGGGAATGACGGGTGGAATGCCAGGAATGCAGAATCCAATGCAACAACAGCAACGCCAGCCTGGACCGGGAATGCGCGGATATCAGCCACCTAAGAAGTCTAAAAAAGACAAAAAGAAGAAAGGATTTGGGACGTTGTAATTTGATTTAGAACGAATTAATTCACAGCAAGTCATTATTTAGTAAAAAAGCGATCGTTCTAAAGAGGACAATCGCTTTTTATTGATAACTATTCAGTTTTCTGGATTCATCATTTCAGAACAGGTTCTCGTTCAATGGATACAACGGACTGAACGATCGGATCAGAGACAACCTCGACAATCTCAACAGTCTTCTTATGAGGTAATCGAATCCCGATGAATACGTCATACCAGAAGTTCCAAGGATCTTCAGTCAAAATCCCTAAGGTCTGACGGCAACCTTTTTCATCCAGAGTTGGCTTCATGGCCTCGTACACTTTTTCATAGTTGTACCAAGGCACAGCGGGCCATAAATGATGCACTAGATGATAATTTTGACCACCAATTAGGTAGTTCAACACTTTGTTGGGATAGACTCTAGCGTTCATCCACCGATCGCGTTCCTTAAAGGGGCGATGGGGTAAATAATCAAAAAATAAGCCCAGTACCAAACCAACGATCGCTAGCGGGGTGAACCAAAAATTGAAAATATAGCCCATGAAGCCGAAGTGATAGGAAATTGCAATTAGTACGACAGCAGAAGTTCGCGCCAATACCCACTCTAGAAGTTCATACTTTCGCCATAGCTTTCGCTGGAAAAAATAGACTTCGTGATACAAAAACCTGGCATTAATCAACCACAACGGACCCATGGTCGATACGATATGGTCCGGATCATTCTCGGGGTCATTCACGTTGGCATGATGCTGCATGTGAACCCGCGTGAATACCGGAAATGAGAAAAATAGCATGAACGCACTTCCATGACCCAAGATTGCATTTACAACCTTGTTTCGATGGGCTACACCGTGACAGGCGTCATGAATCACTGTGCCGACCATGTGCAGCGCGACAAAATTTAATACAAATGAAATCCAGCTCGCCCACTGATGACTAAAATATCCCCAAGCCGAGACCACTGAGATCACAACGGATGAGATAAACATCAACAGGTTTGGATTAACGTCCCCAAGGATGGGCGCACCGACAAGTTCTCTGGGAACCGCCAGGGGCTGTTTTGCCTCCGACATCAGGCTATTCTCCTTTCTCACACCCACTAACTATAATACACGATCCGCCCTTCATGAAGTTAAGTAAAGATCATGGGAATTGAAGCATTTGAACGATCGGCCTCAGGATCTGATTAAAGATGGGTACTTGTCCGGGGACACATTTCCAACTGTCTGGGAACTCTTAGCGTGGTTCCGGGGTCAAAACCATCAGCACTCACACAAAATGGTCTGTTTTCAGACCTAGGACGAAATCCATTATGTCTCAACCTTCTTTTTCCACTAATACAACTCGCCGCGTTGCTCACGTCGGATCCATTGCACTTCTTCTTGGTTCGACTCTGATGGGCGGTGCCGCTCAAGCCGCAGATGTAGTGCTTCCCACTGAAAATGGTGGATCGAATACGACCTCTGGCACATCCGCTCCGACGACCAGCACGACCACGCTTCCTGGTGGGACTACAACAGTTCCCACTGACACCACGATTCCATTGAACGGCACCCGCTTCTCTTGCCAAAGCAATGGTGGTGTTCCGACGGTTATGTATCAGCCTGAAAGCCAACCGACACAAGCATTTCCTTGGGCTGTCCCGAGCGCTATGGGTGGCGGCTGGACTCCTGAATCGCGTTGCCGTGAAATTGCCAACCGCCTAGAAAGCTATCGCCCCGATGGTTTAACTGAAATGGGAACCGCTGTTCAAAATGGATACAACACTATTTGTGTTACGACAGAACGCGTTGCAGGATGCCGCATTGTCCTGACCGTACCCCAAGGCCAAGATCCTACGGCCACTCGCGATCGCATCTTCCAAAACTTGGCTAGTGCTGATGATGGTCAAGCGATTCAGGGCGTGAATACCTTGGCTGGCCAAAGCGGAAATGACCTCTTAGGTGGACTTGGTAAAGTATTGGGTCTCCCTGGACTTGGCAATGCAACCAAGCCTAAAAATGCCAATATCGATCTTCGTCCGTTCCTTTCGGTCGGGGATGGTGGAACTGCTACCAAAATGAAAGGTGGAGTTACGATCGTAGCTCCGGTAAAACCTGTGGTAGTCGCACCTGTGGTTGTAAAGCCTGTTGAAGTCAAGCCTGTGGTTACTAAAAAGCCTGTTCCTCGCTTGTTCCGTCGTGTAAACGCGAAATAAAGCTTTACGGTCTTTGCTTGAGCCACTCAGATTAAGTCATTAAAAAAGCTCCCGATCGTATCTCTCCTAAGCTGAACCTTAGAGATTACGATCGGGGGATTTTTGATTTAGAACGATATTAGACTTCACCAGATTGCTTCAGGGCAAGATTAATAACCGTTTGACTAAGCCGGATATTACGGTTCAGCCTATTAATTGCCGTTAAAAAACGTATGAATTTGCCCTGCTAAACACTCACCTTGACTTGCCACCAGTTTAATTTTCCCGTATCCCCCGCAATGCTATCAATCACTTCCAGTTGCCAATTGCCTTGACTTGCGCTGCCCAAGAGCAACCGCAGAGATGCCGTATTTGCCAAGGTATAACCGGTTTGAAGCTTGGTTTTAATCCCCAGAGTGCGGCCTTGGAGCAAAATCCGATCGCCACTCGGGGCAATCACAGCAATTTCGACATCCCCTAGATAGGCATGATCGATGTCTACCGCGATCGTAATGTCCTGAATGTTTCCCGCCTCCGCCAATTTGACACTAGTCACAAGCCCTTCAGTATCGTCATCGGGAATCGCTTGAGCCGTGTTGTAAATGGCGGAAAACGATCGTCCTGAGTTCAGCAGTTGAACTGAGCGCTTTTGGACGGCAAGTTGGACGGCTTTTTGAGCATTCACTTTGCCATAGCCAAACCAGTCCGATCGGCCTCCTTGCTCGTAGGTGCCTTTCTGGAAGCCAAACTGAGGATCTGGGTTCTGGTCTACAATTTTGTCAGCAGATTGTTCTAGAACTTGACGAACTTCTCGGGCCGTAAGTCTTGGATTTGCTGACAAGACTAACGCTGCAACCCCGGCCACCAGTGGGCAAGCGCTAGAGGTTCCCCCAAAGGCCGCAGGGCCAGAATCTGGCGTGTAATTGCCCGGATCATAGCCATCACTATTGGTCCGATCGGTGGTGACGATGCCCAATCCTGGCAGATAGATGTTCACTTCCGGTGGAGTCGCCACATAGCCAAGTTCCGGCAATCCAACTCCCGGTGGGGCATTATTGCTGGGCGCACAAACCGAAACCTCTGCACCCCAATTGCTATAGGCCGCTTTGGTCTTGAGACTGGTGCAGGCCGAAACCGTAATCACATCGGGATGAACCGTAAAGCCCCCGAGCCAGCGAGTTGGGCCTTTGATGGTATCCCGTTCCCAACCCGATTCATCAATCACCCCATCGGTTGGACGATTCGCATTGCCCGCTGCAAAGACAATTACGCAGCCTTTTCCCCGTCGGCCTTCAGTGGCAGCCCTGGTAATTGCAGCTTTTTGACGCAGGGACAAAGGGAAATAAACCGCACTTGGTCCCCAACTACAGGAGACTACCGATGCTTTGCGAGTAATAATCCAATCGAACAGTTCTTCCATGGATTCATCATCCAAGTACCCCGTCGTCCGAATCGGCATCAAGGCACATCCTGGAGCCGCTCCAACGCACCCAACCCCGTTTTCCTCTGCGATCGCAACCCCTGCACAGGCCGTCCCATGGTTTTCATCCCCATCTTCCGGCATCGGCAGAAAATCTTTGCCCTTGAAATCTCTGGGTGAAACAATTTTCCCAATCCCTTGAAAATCAGGATGCGTTAAGTCCATACCATCGTCAGCTACCGCCACCACAATGCTACGACTGCCTTTGGTCACATCCCAAGCCTGCTCAGCAAAAACGTGGGAACCGGAAGTCAACTGATTGCCGCCGCTGTGATTCAAGTGCCACTGTTTTGGATATTGCGAATCCTTGGGACGGTAATGAGCTTGAGTCGGCACCACAATATTGGGTTCAGCCGCCAATACCTCGGGGCGCTGAATCAAGGCATTGGTGACTTTGACTGGATTTTCACTGGCCGATGCGACTTCATAAACGTAAGCATTGGTTAATCCTACGATCGCTTTAATCTGGGTCAACCCTAACGGAGTTGTGATGGCGGCCATTGCCTCGGCCTTAAGACTGGCGACGAATTGAATGGTAAGGCGATTAGTCAGGTAGACCCGCGAGGCTGGATCGTCTTTGAATTGGTAAACATGGCTGGCGTACTGAACCAAGTCGGACTGACGCATGGTTTTCATGGCCGCATCTCGATCGCCTGGTTTCACTACAAACTCAGACATCTTAGGCAGACGACTTTTAGTTACCTGGGCTTCGACCTGGCTTGCGAGTTGGGGCACTTCGTCTTTGGTGGTCGCCGTGACGGTGAAGCGATCCGCTAGTTTTTCCAGAACCAACTCCTCCCCGCCCCGCTGAAGCATCAAGCCCTTCACGGTATGGTCGATCGCAGCATTTCCTTTTGGGGCCGTATTCGGATTAACTGTATTCGGATTGACAGGATTCGCGTTTGGGTTAGTCATAGAAGTTGGGACTTAGGAATTGGGACTTAGGAATTGGGACTAGGCGTGCAATAGGCGAAATAAAACATGTGGTGCTCTCTAGTTTAGAAGCCCACTCTCAAATTGGCACGTTGTCTTAACACTCCCAAAATATTAATTCCCAGTATCAATGCTTCGATATGCTCGGCGTTTCGATCGTTAGTCGGGTCTCAACAAGAGCAGGCAAGGTATCATCTTTTGCTTCCGGCACCCGAATTGCTTCCAAGGCCGCCTTAATCACCACCGCTGTCGGCACCGCAATAATCACCCCCAATAATCCACCCACTCGGACTCCGGTCAAAATTGAAATAAACACCCACACCGGATTCAGGCCCGTAATGCTGCCGAGAACCCGAGGCGCGACGATGTTTTCAATGATCTGCTGCACCAAAACGGCGGTTGCCAGAACTTTTACGCCTAGCCAAATATCGCGCAACGCCACCAAAAGTGTAACGATCGCAATCCCGACGGAGCCGCCAAATGGGACTAAGGCAATGGTGCCGATCGTTAAGCCAAACAATAATCCAAAGGGCACTCGCAACCAGAGAAAGGCCAAGGTTAACGATGAACCCAAAGACGTTGCCAAAATAAACTGGCCCAAGAAAAATTTTTCAAAGCTCTGACGTAGCGTCTGGGAGAACGGTGCACGGAGCTTCCCCGGCAACCAGGAAATTAGGCTTTCCCAAAGTTCATCGCCATGTTGCAGTAAATAAAACGTCAACACTAAGGTCAATAGAGAATCAATCAAGCTGGTAACGGTAAACAGCGCCAAGCTTAATGCCTGTTCCGTAATCGATTGCAGTTGACTCTTGAGCCGATTGACCACTTGGTCGGTCAGGGTATCCAGGTTGAGCGGAAATCCCAGACCTTCGAGCTGCATATTAAAAAGCAAGAGCTGCTGCTTTCCGGAATCAATCCACTTCGGCAAACTCAAGATCAATTGCTGAGCCTGCTGCAAGGCCAACGGCACCAAGGTCACCCCCAGCCCAAGTAAAATTGATACAGATAGCAAAAAGACCACGATCGAAGTGCTCTCTCGATTACTGCCTTTAATTTGAAGCAGATTCACCGGATAGTTGAGCAAAAATGCTAACAGGGATGCGGCGATCACAATCACCAACAAGGAATTGAAATAATTGAAAATCGCAGATGCCGCCCAAATATTCAGGACAATCACGGGCAATGCAAAAGCTATGCCGGCAGCTTTCGTTGCGGTTGATAAATCATTCCACCAGCCTAACCACCGATTTGTGTTCGGCTCTGCGGAACTGGGCTGCGCGGAACTAGGCTGGATGCTGATTTCTTGCATGGTGCTCTGCATTTTGTGTCACTAAAACCGAACCGAACCTCTATTATTACCGATAGAACTGCTTACTTTCACCCAATTCCAGCATGAGCGAATCTTTCGATCGCAAAGAAATCAAAAATTTGATGCTTCTGTTTTATTTGATGCCCGTGTTTGGCGCGGGGTTATCGTTGTGGACACTCAGCAATCCCAAAGCCTCGCCCTCTGAGCTTGCCCTGAGCCGGTTAGCCATGAAGTTGATGCTGACTTGGTTTGCTGGAACGGTAATGTTAGATGTCGGGGTAGAAAATATAGAGGCTTTAAAACTGCCGCTCTTGCTTGTTAGCAGCCTCTTTACATCGGGATATTTTGTCCTAAATCTGGGGCTGATGTTGAGGCTATGGCAAGGACGATCGATCGATCTGCCATTCTTTGGACGGGTAAGTCGTCGCTGGAAAACGATTGAGGACAACTCTCAACAGGTCAAATCCTGATATTTCCTATTCTGGTGTGCCATCATCCATTGATCCAAATCGGTATCCTCGTCCGTATACGGTATGAATCAACTCTGGTCTGCCGGGACTTTCAATTTTGCGTCGGAGTAATCTAATTTGGGCGGCTAGGGCATTGCTCGCCGGACGCTCTTCCGATTTCCAGAGATGAGCTGAAATTCGATCGTGCGTTAGAAGCTGGTTCGGAAACTGCATTAGATAAGCTAGAAGTTGCGTTTCCTTCTCAGAAAGATCAATCCCCCGTCCCGATCGATGAGCCATCCGATCGTTCACATTGAGTTCCAAATCCTGCACCTTAAGACTGGGCGGAGTCGAGATGGGTTCCGCGACTTGGCTAATTTGGCTAGGACGACGCAATAAGGCGCGTACTCTAGCGAGTAATTCACGCAATTCAAAGGGCTTGATCAAATAATCATCAGCACCCGCATCTAGCCCATTCACCCGATCGTCCAGCGTATCTTTTGCCGTCAAAAACAAAACAGGGGTCATATTGCCTTGCTGTCGAAGCGATCGACAAATTTCCAGCCCCGATATTCCAGGCAACATCCAATCCAAAATTAACAGATCGAAACTTCCAAGAATCGCCATTTGATTACCGGTTGTTCCGTCATGTGCCATGGAGACTTCATATCCCTCTCGCTGTAAAATTTGAGCAACGGGCTGAGTCATTTCGATTTCGTCATCGACTAACAAAATTTGCATTTCCGCGCAAGCCTCTTAGTCCGTTGCCTCAAATGTAGCCCGATTCTCGCTATTCTAAAACAAAGACGACTAACGAGAGATTTATATGCTGACGATCGCGCTTGCCAAAGGCTCTCTGCTTAAGGAAAGTATCAAACTTTTTCAATCAATTGGCTTAGATTTCAGTGGCTTTTTAGAGCCGGGATGTCGTCAGTTGCAAATTGTGGAACCCACCGGACGGGTCAAAGCACTCTTGGTTCGCAATGGAGATGTTCCCGTTTATGTCGAATATGGTCAAGCACAGCTCGGCGTGGTGGGTTATGACGTAATTCGAGAAAAAAGGCCCAACGTGGCTCAAGTATTGGATTTAAAGTTTGGAGGTTGCCGCTTGTCTGTGGCGGTCAAAGCGTCTAGCCCCTACCGATCGTCTTTGGAATTGCCAATGCAGGGACGGGTTGCTTCGTCTTTTGTACGTTGTACAAGGGAGTATTTTGATGAATTAGATTTGCCTGTAGAAATTGTTCCACTTCACGGCTCGGTCGAACTAGGACCGATTACCGGAATGTCTGAAGCGATCGTAGATCTAGTTGCAACGGGCAATACTCTGCGGGAAAATGGGCTAATTGAAATTGATACCCTGTTCCATACTACTGCCCGTTTGATCGCCTATCCGTTAAGCTATCGACTTGATACCTACGGACTTCACAGCGATGTCGATCGATTGCGGAAAGCGGTAGAAGCTCAAACACAAACTGTAACAGGTAAGAGTTGAGGAGGGTTAAGCCCGATCGTTTAGGGCGAGGCTACCAGCATTCGTAAGCTAAGATTCAAGAGCTAAGATGGATTGCGGTCAACCCAATTTACCTCCCGTAACCAACGCCAGACTCCTGTGGTGCGTCGAACTTGAATATTTCGGCTTTTTAGGGTGATAATTTTTTTGAGGTCTGCGGTTGTAAAGCTGTAACCCATTTCTCGGGAAACACACAGGAAATCCTCTGGCGATTGAACTGCTTTGAATCGATCGCGTATCTCCTGATCACGAGATGCAGCAGATAAAAAACGGGCAGCACTCTTAATTGACATTCTGGTTTCTCTCCGCGCTCAAATCATTGAGCCGCAAAAACTGATTACTAAACATCCTAATCTATAGATCTTTAGTATGTCTTTAGTATAGAAAAGAACTATTCACACTGAGAGATGTTGTTGAAAACTTTATTTCCGCTTTAGAAAATTTAGAAAACCTTTGAGAACATCTCAATATGCCCCGATCAACGCCATCAGATTTTCATGCTGAATCTTCATCTGACCAAAGAGAATCTCAGTTAGAATTTCCATTACAATTTATTCCGGTCACATTGCAAGGTGTTCCAGAGATTCCTCAAGCTCAGCAGGCGGCGTATCGACGATGGGGGTATGAAGGGACACCTATTGTTTTGTTGCATGGCTTCCTCGGAGACAGTGCAAATTGGCAAGGCGTGATGGCGCAGATATCCCAGATGGTTGCCTTAGATCATTCCTTACATGACGGCAGTACGATGATCGATCTGATTGCATTAGATTTGCTTGGTTTTGGGGCATCGTCCAAGCCTCCCGTCGCTTACACTGTGGCCCAAGAAGTGGCATTTGTGCGAGCTGTTTTACAGCAATTGGGTTTGGAATCTTGTATCTTGGTCGGCCACTCCTTCGGTGGTTGGGTGTCTGCCGCTTACACCATTGCCTATCCAGATCAGGTCAGTGCCCTATGTCTAGTGGCTCCAGCGGGAATCCGGGATGATTCATTCTGTGGACGATATAACTGGATGCGTCCGGTACTGTGGCAAACCCCCGTTGTTGATGCGTTGCTTTGGGGCCTGAAGCCTGTAGCGATGCTATTTCGCCAGACAAAAACCCTAGAACTAGTCTGTTGGGCGCGTCGTGAACTCAATCGTCAACCTGCGGCCCGATCGTTTTTGGTCGATCGTCTTAGACCGGAAGATGCGATCGATACCGTTGAAAAACATATTTCTGTCATTATTGCGCCGACTCTTATTTTGGCCGCAGAGGAGGATGACACTATTCCGGCTTGGCATTGTGAAACCTATAAACAGCAAATCTTAGGTGCTGAGTTGATAGTCATTCCTGAAGCAGGCCATGGTCTCCCGCAAAATAATCCAACGGCGATCTCCCATTCATTGATCAAATTTATTCATCGTTTACGATCGGGTTTCCCATCTGAGCCTGTCTAGTCTATGGAGTGGATTATGGAGAGCTATCTGAAGGCAGATGCAGTTTTCAGAAATGCCCGGTTAAGATCTGACTAGGAATGGAATGCGCCTAGGAATGGAATGCGCCTCTCTAAAATGTTTTGTTGGAACCCTAAATCTTTGGCTTCTACCGCTTACTTGTATTGGTCGAGAAACGCAGGGTTGGGCAATATGGTATTATTGTATACATTTGATAAATTTTAGTTATTTAAGAAGTTATTTTCTATCAGGACTTGACACCATAACTCATAGTGGCATACCACGGTAAACTAAAAAGTGTTTTCCTGCCTTCAGTAATAAATTTTAGTTGATGATATTGGTTGTGTAAGCTTTTTTACATATTTATTGATTTTAGTAGTATATTACTGGGCTGAGATATTCTGTTGAGTAGAGGTCTGGACATTGTGACTCAGCGATCAGTAGAGCCGCGATTGGTAGAGCATTTGGAAATTAC
>JAPLHZ010000160.1 GCA_026389365.1 Cyanobacteriota bacterium | reverse complement strand
GGACATCCGGTAAATCGAGTGGAATGTGAATCTGATTCTCCATGAGGCCCCTCGCTTGCTGGCTAACATCTTGATTTTACAGCCAATCGATGAACGCTATATCTGGATGCCGACCACGGCAATTCTAGGAGAACCAAAATAGTTCGATCGCCGCGAGACAATTTCGATCGGAATCGGTATTCTAGGCAGTGAAGTATTATCTGTTGCTGCAATTAAGACCTTCATCCGATCGCCCTTGTGGGATCGCCATTCACCATGACAACCTCCATCTCCACTTCTACGCCAACCGATTATGTCCTGTTTGTACATGGCGTAAAATCTCGTTCTGAAACCGAATTTCGCAAGAGTACAGAGTCAATTTTTAATCCCATCAACGCTCAACTCAAAAAAACTGGCCGAAATCTGGTTTCAGTGCCTTGTTTTTGGGGCGACTGTGGGCAGCCAGCACTGAATCAGTTGCAGGACGGATTACGCCGATCGAAGGTTTGGAATGATTTGTGGTTTCGAGATTTTCGAGAACAGGAGATTTTAAACTTTGTTGGCGATGGGGCGCTGTACTTAAGCCGGTCAATTGGGGCAGAAGTTGTGAACTGTATTTATAACACTGCGTTAACCTTGCTGAAAAATGTAAGTCCTGGCGATCGCTTGCACTTGGTGACACACAGTTGGGGCACGGTAATTTTGTTGGATATTTTGTTTGCAAAACGGTGGTCCAATCAGGACTTTAAAGCGGTAGATCCAAAGACTTGGGAAAACGTACAGCAAATTCGGAACGCATTGTTTGGGTTGGGCGACAATCCAGGCATAGGACTCAAACTCGGCAGCATTCACACCATGGGATCTCCCGTTGCGCTGTTCAATCTGATGAATACGGGAGAATTGAATAGTCATGATCTTGCGCCAGACTTACGATCGTTCCTTCAGAGCTTGCAATTAGGCACCGGGAAAGCATTGCCTTGGAATAATTATCTTCATCCAGCCGACCCAATAGCCTATCCACTGGAAGGCATCACAGCCCAATTTTTCAATAGTGAATTTGCCCCCGAATCTGGAGAGCAAACCGTTAAAGTCCGCGATGTATTAGTTAAAACGAATGCCTGGAGCGAAAAACTAATGGCTATAAGTAAATCGACCTTTATATCGATTTTGTATGGTGGAACAGCTCACAATAGCTATTGGAAACTCCCCAAAATCCCGATCGGCATCATCAATACAATTGAAAGCTAAAATAATCCCAAATTGGGTCAGACAAGAGCGTGGCTTTCTATCATAAAAATCCCCCCCGCATCGAATGCTTTAACCGATCTAATTCGTGCCGTACTTCGGATGAATGCAACGGTACAAAAATCGTGAACAGGCCTGATGCGGGGTACCGGAATAGCCAACAGCCATTTATTACCTCCATTAGACTGACTTTGGGGTTTACTTTTCCATCTACTGAACCTCCCCAAATCATCTAAAACCATATCTACACCGAAGCTGGAATTGCACCCAAGAATTTCCGCGCTAAATCTTCAGGTTTTGGTTCAGGAACCAGTAGCAGCGGACAGTTAGCTTGATGCAAAATAAGCTGGCTGTGGCTACCTAAGAGCATTTCTTCTAGGCGCGATCGTCTCCGGCGACCCATCACAATTAAATCAGCCCGTTCTGATTGCTTTGACACTGTTTCCGCAAACTTGCCATCAGTGGTGACGTAATTGATTTCACATAGTTGATTTAATGAATCAAAAATATGATGTAATTCCTGCAAACTTGTCACCGGGACTAACGGCAACGCATCACTATCAGGATGGGTTTCGCTATAGGCCAATTCTGGCTCTGTAATGTGCAATACCGTTAATTCAATTGCCGCATCTTTCATCGGTGTCAACAATGTTTTCAAATACTCCATGACTGCGATCGCGGTCGGAGAAATGTCAGCAACAACTAAAATCTTCATTTGGGTTCTCTTGTAAATTAAGTAAACTAGTCTTCAATGTCAAGCTGCCGATCGGCAATCTCTTGAATATTCTTAAAGTGTCCGGTTTTGCCGGCCCAGATTAAGGCCACGATCGAGGCTAGACCAACCGGGACAATAACGCCCACCAACGACCAAACAACAATAGTTCCATCCCCCACCCCAAACCAACTACCATGAACCATCGGTTCGGCCATAGATTTCATCGGTTCAGTCATTAATTGGAAGATCATTAGCTTAAATGTCATCATGAGCTAGCCTCTGCTTCAGTAGGATCAGGCGTTACTTTCCATGCTCCTAAGGATTGCACATAGTCGGTGAGTTCTTCCAGTTCCCGATCGCTCAAATAACTATAAGAGGGCATAATCGATTGTGAATTGTATTCACGGGGATTTTTAAAATGTCCAATCAAATACTCCCGTGCGAAATCACCCGATGCCTTGCCCCATACCTGACCTTCATTACTCAAATCTGGACCCTGGCGAGAGGTGCCCAATAAGTGAGGCAGATCATAGTAATAATCCCCCGCCTTCGACACCCCATAAGCGTCCACCATATTTTGATCAGCCTTCACATTTCGCACTTGTTGAGAATGGCAATAGACACAACCCTCACGGACATAGATATGTCGGCCTGCTTGTTCAATGGGCGTATAGGCAACTAATTTTGCTGAGGGCTGCGCAATATCACTAGCAAATACTGGACCCAAGACCAATCCCGTGAAGGCCAATCCAAACAAAAATGACAAGGCAACAATAATCGGAAACTCTCGAATAAATCTCATCTGGAAACTCCTTCATTCAAACTGACCAATTTCAAATCATCCAATCCCTTACCATCACTTGGTGGGGAAGTCATCGTCTTCCAAATATTCCAAACCAAAATCAACTGTCCAATCAACAACAAACCGCCACTTCCAGCCCGTGCGACGTTATACCAATAGCGAAGTTCAAGCACACCCTGCACCGAACCGCCTGCGGCCCAGTCCGAACCCTCCAACCAACCCAGCCAGCCCATCGACACAACATATCCAACGACCCCGATCGTGGTTAACCAAAAATGCCATTCCGCGAGAGTTCTAGAATATCCGAGCTTCAACGATCGTTCCAAATAAAAGTAAACAAAGGCGGCTAGTCCTGCTAGACCAAATCCAACAAATCCCAGATGAACATGGGCAATAGTGGTACTTGTAAAATGCAATTTCGCATTCAAGTCCATAATCGCCAAACCGCTCCCCCAGAGCGAGGTTCCGACGTAGGACAAGTAGGCGAAAATACTAAATCGATAGCTAATATCGCGCTTCATTACGCCCTGAGTTCCCCAAGCCGTTCCACCAAAATTTACCATGGTAGAAATTGTGGGGATCAGCATTGCGATCGAAGCGGTGACTGAAGCTGACATTACCCACATTGGCACTGGACCCCAAATCACATGGTGTCCGCCATTCCAAGGATAAAATGCGGCTAATGTCCAAAAGCCTAAAAATGAAATGGCATGACTATACAAAGGCTTATTCAATTGCTTTGGCACAATGTAATACAGCGTTGCGAGTCCTAAAGTAGTGAGCCATAGACCAAACAGGTTATGACTATAAAACCAATTGACGATCGCATCTTCAATCCCTCGGAATTTCATCACATTCCCCAAGGTGTAGTAGATAGGGAAGGGAATAATAGCCAGCAAAATGTACCAAAGTGACACATAAAGCCGAGGTTCTTTGCGGACGGTAATGGTGGAAAATATATTCCCTGCGATCGCAATTTCCAACAGCCCTACCATCATGTCAAAGGGAAACGGCATCTCTTCATACTCTTTCCCCTTGCTGAATCCCATCAAAATAGCCAGTACCCCACCCGTTAAATTCAGGTTCCAAGCCCAAGCCGTCAGAACTCCCAGGGTTTCAGAATAAAGCGCCGTCTGGGTCAAGCGCGGCACCATATAAAACGCGGCACCCAGATAGCCCATGCTCATGAACCCAAAGATCCCGATATTCACATGGACAGGTCGCAATCGCCCGTAGGCCAAAGCTGGAATGCCCTGCAAAAATTCAGGATAAAAAAGTTTTACGGCCTCAATTACGCCAATGCTCGCCGCCACCACCATCCAAAACACGCCCGAGAATAGCCAAGTTTGCATGGCATAGTCCCGACGCTCTAGGGCTGGGATTGCAATCATTTGAGGAAAGTTCAGACGATCGTTGTCGGGAGACAACGCCGGAGCCGTTTTTGAGACTGGGGATGTTGTCATACAAGGTTTAACTGATTCGATTTTTGTTAAGGAACGTTTACATACGCTGAGTAGTTACGTTTCTTTATGCTTAACATTGTAACGATAAATAAAGTGTCACGAACGCTTCAACAGCTCATCAAAGGTGATTATTTCCTTAAGGTCTTGTCGAAAATTTAAATCAGGTTTGGGGATCGATCGTTCTTTTTAATCAATTCTGGTTTGGTTGGGGCGATCGGTTGATATCCCCAAAGCCAAAAACTCTAGATCTTATTAACCAGGAAAAGCTGCTGAGTGCAGTGGAGACGGAAGTGCAGGGGCGACTGGCGAAGTCGTTGCATAATTTTGTGCGGCTGACTTTGGGGGTGGAGCAGCAGGATTATCAGATGCAGCGGCCTTGGTCGGCGACGATCGCCCTATCAAAACCTAATGCAACAACGGAAAGAACAATCATGATGACCACTAACCACAATGTTTTTGAAGACCTCGGATTTCCACCTAACGAAGCCGAAAACCTACGCATTCGATCGGACCTCATGATAAAGCCTCTGTATATTAATTCGATCGAGAGAGTGGAACCTGGAAACTGCGGCAATCAATCTCAAAACAACAATAGGCTGTGTCGAAGGACTTATGAATGGTGACATCGATTACCTCCGGTAGGCTACGCCAATGATTTCAAGTCGAACAACTCATTACAATGTTGACGCATGACAATATTGACGCATGGTGGAATGAAAGTTCAGGTTGAAGTTATTGCAGCTTAAAATGTGACCGATCGCGATCGCAAACCAATAGCCATCTTTTGACTTTCGATTCATTAGTTACGATCGGGAATGACTTCACTCAGCATTCACTTATTTTGGAAGAACGATCGCGATCGGTTTGATGGGTTTCGGTTCTAGTTTTTTCGATTACTTCAGATAAAAATTTGGGCGGTCTCTATGAAATGCAGAAGGCTCACTTTTAGGTTGAGGAGAAGACACCAAATCATTACGTTAGGTCATCTAGAAACTCAGAAGCTGGCTCAACACCACTAATCAGTAAAGAATCCCGTGCGCGAGTGCAAGCCACATAGAGTAGATGGCGCTCTGTGGTATAAACCTCATTCAGATCTGATTCATCAGTAATTGCTTCGATTCGCGATTGGAGTGGAATGACTTCATCATCGCAAGCCATTACGGCCACCGCAGCAAATTCTAGACCTTTCGCTAAATGCATCGTACAGACTGCAATACATCCATCACCGTTCAAATCAGGTCCTAAATTATCTAAGGAAACATGGGGTACTCCTGTTTGAGAAACCACCTCGATCGCTCGTGACATCTGGGCTTGATCTCGAACGAAAACCCCGATTTGTTCCGGCTGTAACCCGGCTGTAAGGTGATGTTTAATCCACTGGGCGACCGCATTAATTTCTTGTTTTGAATCCTGATAAATCTGAACGCTCGGTACTGGACCATTGAAAACAGAAATTGTGTTTCGTCGATTTTCAGTATTGCCATCCACATCAGCGAGAGAAGAGGGCAGAAGTCGATCGGCTGCGGTCCGAATTTGGTGGGAGGTGCGGTAGTTGATTGTCAGGGTTTGCGATCGCCCGCGAATATCCACACCCAACGCTTTCCAGGAGAAGGGCTGCTGAAAAATCCGCTGTCCTAAATCGCCTGTAAAGAACAAGCTGTCGGGTCTTCGATCGCCCAGCGCCGCTAAAAACCGGAGTTCCGCAATGCCGACATCTTGCGCCTCATCCACCACGATAAAGTCAAAGGGGCGATCGTCGGATTTTGCGAGGTCTTCTGCGACTTTGGAAAATAAGGTTGCAACGGTGATCTGTTGATGATGGTCAAGCTGAGTTTGAACTTGGGCAAAAATTGACCACATTTTTTCGCGTTGAGCAATGCCCATCCGAGTTTTTCGTCCCAGACGAGGAACCTCTCGATAGGCTTCCCAAGTGCCAAGCTGCCAAGCATCCACCACTTCAGTCCACTCATTGAACAGGAAAGATGTGCTAAATGTGTGGGCAGGACTTTGGGCGACGACGGCTTGAAGAATCGATCGCACGTCTGCGGGTTCGACGATCGTGGGCTGTCCCAAACGTTCCACATAAAGGTCCTGGGCAATCGCTCGAATCGATCGGACTTGAATGCGATCGAGGATGTCAGGGTCATTTCCAATCAGTCGTTTGAGTTTGACTTGTAGGGCACTGGCTAGGGTATCTGAGAATGTGGAAAGGAGGATGCGCGATCGAGGATTGTTACGAGCGAGGAAAACAGTGCGATGGAGTGCCACGATCGTTTTTCCTGTGCCAGCAGACCCGGAAACACGAGCAGCACCTTTATAGTTTCGTTCCACTAATGCCCGTTGAGCAGGATGGAGGAAGACGGTCCACTTTTCCCACGGAAAGGCAAGGGCTTGCTCTAATTCTTCGAGGTTGGTCATGACCCGGAATCGACGTTGAGCATCGGGATGATTGAACGGATCGGTGTTGGCAGGCAAGATCGTTGGCTTTTGAGGAGTGCCACCTGTGGCAAGTTCTAAGAGGGCTTCGGCTGCTTCTTGGGGCAAGCGATCGACGACTTTAAACAAACTATCTTCCGTGGACTGACGCACCGTTTCCAACCATTCGATCGGAATCCCATAGCTCAACAGATCATCATCGGAAATACTGACAAAGAGCAGAGGCTTGGGTACTGCGATCGGCTGGATAGTAGGGCTAGGCGCGGTAGGGCTGGGCTTAGGATAAGCAATGACTTCTTCGACCCGTTCGCGAACTTCGACAAGCTGGGCGGCACCTGTTTTGGGATGGTTTTCAATCTTGCGCCGACTGGCCCAGGTATAGGCCGCATCGTGATGATCGACATAGCAAAGTAATAGGCTTTTATCAGTGCGATGGACGATTAAACGGATGTCCATGTTGACGCTGACAGACCAGAAATTTGGATCTTTAGCCCGATCGAGTTTGTGAAACCGCATTCCTTGACTGGCGGGATTGAGTTGCAAATCAAACGCCGTTGTTTTGACGTTCTTTTGTTCTTGCCCGGTTAGTTTGCTCAGGCTGTCGGTGAATGTGTCGGCGATACGAAATTCCATTAGTCTGCCAGAAGGGGAAGAATGAACTGTAATAAGCTAGGAATATTGGACTGAACCGTAAGCCAAACGCGCTCTACATCAACGCCTTCATAATCATGAATCAGTTTGTCTCGCATTCCAGCCATTGCAGACCAAGGAATCTCAGGATACTGATGACGAAATTCAGGAGAAAGACGTTTGACCGCTTCGCCGAGAATTGCGATTTGATACAGGACGGCTGATTGAGTTTTGGGATCAGTTTCAAAGTCTGGCTGACTCATATCGGCAACAAACCCGATCGTGAGTCTGGCTGCTTTAGCAATATCAAGAAGCGAGGCATGATCACGCGGGTTCATAGACTTGTGAATAAAGGACTTGGGCAGTGGTGAGGATTTCGTTCCGACGAATTGAGTTATCACTTTTTTCAATCACTCGTTTCTCAATTAAGTCAACGTCTCGATGCACAATTTGTTGGAGTTCATCTTGCATGGTGATTAGGTCAATGAGCGTCCAAGGTGCGTGAGGCATGAAGCTCACGAGGACATCTAAGTCACTATCGGGACGAAAGTCGGAACGTAGAACTGAACCAAATAAGGAAAATTCAGTAATCTTCCACTTTTGACAAAAGACTTTAATAGTTTCTAAGGAGATGTCGATTAATGGCAGGTCGATCGTGCTGAGGTTCATGATTGATTACTCCACGCTAAAGACTTTCATGACTTCATCACCTAGATGATTAATCACTTTAACAGCGATTCTTCCGGTCTTAGGTTTGGGGAACGATCGCGAGGTATCGCTGTTGAGGCTTTCCCAGGCAAGTTCATCGATTTCAGCTTTGAGGGTTGTTTTAAGAGATTTATAAGGGTCACTAGCCCCAAGGAAGTAGGCATGACGGACGAAGAAACTTTCTTCGTTGTAATCCGTATCGATAAACCAGCAGGCAATGCCATCGGCTCCACTGGACTCGACTTCGCCGGATTGAGGACGGAAGACATCGACACCGTTGAGTTTGACTTGGATTTGTTGATTGTCTAGGGGTTGAATTTCGATATCCGGTTCACCGAAAATCACGAAGAGGTTTCCTGCTCCGGTATTTTTGAGGTCGTTTGCCATGTGGAGATCCGCGTTCATTCGGGCTTTGAGAACAGGGATGTTGCCGAGCTTGGTGAAGTCTGCGGAGTGGGCATCGAAGCTGAAGGCACAGGCAATCAAGACATCAAATCCTGCATCGCCCGCTTCACGAGTCGCGCCCACGAGATCAGGACGAGAAACCGTGCCAAACTCTGGACCAATGAAAATGCCTGCGCGTTTTTCCTTGGGATTTTCGCTGTCGCCTTCGAGGTAGGCCTTCGAGGTAGCGTCCTTCGGCACAGATGTATCTTCCTGCCCAGCCGGATAGCGTGGTGAAGTTGATTTTGTCTTCCTTGTGGGCTTGTTGGACCCCAGAGGTTTTGAGGTTTTCGAGGATGATGGTGGCAAAGTCGATCGCACCTTTCCCATGATCTGACGTTTTGCTCGGATCGATTAGATTATCGTTTTCATCGACGGCAAGGACGCGGTAAGGCGAGAGGCTTTCGACGGTGAAAGGTCCAGCGACACGGACGATCGACTTATCTTCAAAGGGTTTGTCATAGAGAAACTCCTGATCGGCTTTGGCGGCGATCGAAGCGTCAATTTCTTTCTGTCGTTGGATCCGATGTTTCCACCATTGCGAATGGAGAGCTTTAACTTCATCAGACCAAGTTTTGTCGGCTTCACGAGGAATTTCCCATTCTTCCCAGTGAGTCTTTAAGAGTTGGTTTAGTTGTTCCCGTATTGGTTCAAGTTTGGTTTGAGCTTTTTCCCAGATGACATCAATTTCGGTGTTGTTGGCGATCGATTTCAACGTAATATGCGGAACCCGATCGTAGACAAAGCCTTGGCGGATATCGCCGTGGGTGGGAGTGCTGGAGGGAATGGTGCGGGTGATGTCGGCTTCTTTTTTCTGACCTGCGAGGCTGTCGGCAAGGAGATAGTAGGGATAGCGGGCACCCATGATTCGCGCTCTGGCTAAGGCTAAGGCGACGCGGGAGGTGTCGATCGTAATCCAGCGTCTTCCCCATTGTTCGGCGATGTAGGCAGTAGTACCGGAACCGCAGGTTGGGTCAAGGACGAGATCGCCCGGATCGGTAGTCATTAGAATGCAGCGCTGAATGACTCTGGTACTAGTTTGGACAACATATACTTTATCTTTTGCAAAGGCTCCAAATTGAGTATCAAGCCACCGACTATTCAGGGATGAAACCGATCTGTCTGCATAGGGCTTCTTCGCTCTTATTTGCGTTTTGCTTACACGCGCGATTCTGTCAGCCTTTGAAAGTCGTGGCATTCCAATAGTATGCTCATTACTCCAATGTCGTGCTGCTGATGGTTTAAATTCTTGATTTTGAAAGACAAAAATTTGCTCTTGGCTAGATGCTCCCTGTGAAGTTAAATCACCTAATTCGTATTCATCTTCGTTCTGAAAATCTCTTGATGAGTGGAGAGAACGATATTTCGTGTAATTTGTATTTTTTGCATACCAAAGAACATAGTCATTTACATTGGGTATAAAGTTTGAGGTTCGCCCTGTTGAGGTTGCAAACAGAATTTGTGAAATAAAGTTATTTTCACCAAATATCTCATCCATCAATCCTCTAATCCGATGAACATTCTCATCCCCAATCTGTATAAAAATTGATCCACTGTCGGTTAACAAATCCCTCGCCACAGTCAACCGATCTCTGAGATAAGTCAAATAGGAATGAATTCCATCCCTCCAGGTATCCCGAAACGCCTTCACCTGCTCTGGTTCGCGGGTAATCTGATCCTTGTTGCCGTCCTTCACATCGCGGCTGGTGGTTGACCACTGAAAATTAGAATTAAATTTAATTCCATAGGGCGGATCAAGATAAATACACTGAACTTTTCCCCGTAGCCCCTCCCGCTCCGCCAAACTCGCCATCACCTGAAGACTATCCCCCAAGATCATCCGATTCGTCCAGTTCGAGTCATGCTGATAAAACTCCGTCCCCGTCGCCCCCGTCGGCAACCCATTAAAATCAGCAAACAAATCAATCTGCTGCTCTAACTGCCCAGCCTCAGCCCTCACCGCAGTCTCCCGCCGCAAATCCTCCACCAACACCCGTGGATGCACCTTCTCCTGGATATACAACGGCGGCGCACTCACCACCAAATCACTCCAGTCCTGCTCATCCTTTCCCCGCCACACCAACTGCGGATCAAGATCTCGATTTCGCCGCTCATACGCCACCCGAATCGGACGCTTCTCCTCCTCCGCCATCACCGATTGATACTCCGCTGTCGGAATATTCTTACGCTTATCTTCCTCATGCTTGAAGGTTTCGACT
>JAPLHZ010000051.1 GCA_026389365.1 Cyanobacteriota bacterium | reverse complement strand
TGAAGGCGCACAACAGTTTTGTCGAATTCGGGGATATATCTCCACCCTCCGGAAGCAAGGGATACCAGTCTTGGATGCACTAAAACAGGTTTTTATGAAAACCCCGATTCTTCCTGCACTCTAACCTGAGTAGTTACGAAAATTGCCTGTAAAAGCTCCTACAGTCCCAGGAGACTATCAAAGCCAGAGTCTTCATCAAGATTGATCCCCACTACACTCGCAACCATGGGGATTGCGAATTCCTGTAACGTATTGTAATACTGCCAGTTTGCCGCTATAGTAATGTTATCTTCACTCCTTGCTTATCCACATTCATCGGCATTCCAGCTATATTAATGTGTTGACACCATAGGATGTTAAAGTGCGATTGCGGCATACTGTGGTGACAGTCCTATCAAATGGATTGATGCGAAAAGCGAAACAGTTGTCAGGCGCGATCGCAACTCAGTGCGACAGCTAAATCCTTTTCGTTTACGGACACCTTAGAACTTATACATGGGCAACAAGCCAACCATTGCAGTCTCTCACTTGGGCTGCGAAAAAAATCGAATCGACACTGAGCATATGCTTGGTTTGTTAGTGCAGGCAGGATACCAAGTTGATACAGACGAAGCTTTGGCAGATTATGCCATTGTGAATACCTGTAGCTTTATCCAAGCCGCCCGTGAAGAATCAGTCCGGACGCTCGTCGAACTGGCTGAATCAGGCAAGAAAATTGTCATCACGGGTTGTATGGCCCAGCACTTCCAAGATCAGCTACTGGACGAAATTCCAGAAGCAGTTGCTTTAGTTGGGACCGGAGACTACCACAAGATTGTGGATGTCATTGAACGGGCAGAAGCTGGTGAGCGCGTCAAAGAAGTCTCGCAAGAGCCGACTTATATCGCTGATGAACTAGTCCCCCGCTACCGGACCACAACCGAAGGCGTTGCCTACGTAAGAGTGGCTGAAGGCTGTGACTATCGTTGCGCTTTTTGTATCATTCCTCATCTCCGGGGCAACCAACGATCGAGGCCGATTGAGTCCATTATTACCGAGGTCACGAATCTAGCCGCAGAGGGCGTTCAAGAGATTATCTTAATCTCTCAAATCACCACCAACTACGGACTTGATTTGTATGGCGAAGTCAAACTCGCTGAGTTGATTCGAGCGCTAGGTCAGGTCGATGTTCCCTGGATTCGGATGCATTATGCCTATCCTACGGGACTAACCCTAAAAGTCATCGATGCCATTCGGGACACCCCCAATGTCATTCCCTATCTCGACTTGCCGTTGCAGCATTCTCACCCTGAAGTGCTGCGCGCCATGAACCGTCCTTGGCAGGGACGCGTAAACGATGGCATTATCGAGCGCATTAAAGAAGCAATTCCTAATGCTGTGTTGAGAACCACTTTAATCGTCGGGTTCCCCGGTGAAACTGAAGAACAATTCCAACATCTTCTCGAATTCATTAAACGACACGAATTTGATCACGTTGGAGTCTTCACCTTCTCCGCAGAGGAAGGGACTCCCGCCTACGATTTGCCGAATCCAGTAGATCAAGAAATTATGGATGCGCGACGCGACGCTATCATGGCTGCGCAGCAACCGATTTCTTTGAAGCTGAATCGAGCGCAAATTGGTCAAATTGTAGACGTACTCATTGAACAGGAGAATCCTGAAACTGGTGAGTTGGTCGGACGATCGAAACGATTCGCGCCGGACGTAGACGGTCTAGTCTACATTCGTGGTGAAGCCGCACTGGGAACCATTGTTCCGGTTGCGATCGATGATGCAGATGTGTATGACCTGTATGGTCATGTGGCAACTGCTGCGGATGTCATGAAATTGTCGCCTGCACTTGTAGCAGGGTAATTTCTAGACTTGTTTTGGCGCTTCTACTGGCTTAGGCCGAAAACCTTGCTGACACTGAGCGCTAGGACATAAAGGGTGGGTTGCGACGTTATTTTGCAGCGTACCCATTTGTAAGCCCTATTTTGTTTTGGACATATCGAATGACGCTTTCTTTTCACGACTTGGGACTTTCCGAAGAGTGTGCTCAGTTTCTAGAGCAACAAGGTTTTACGACGCCAACACCAATTCAAGAGCAGGCGATTCCTCCATTGTTGGCAGGCCGCGATGTCATGGGAATTGCCCAGACCGGAACCGGTAAAACCGCAGCATTTTCCCTCCCTATCCTTGAGCGGCTTGATCCATCGGTCAACCACATTCAAGCGCTAATTTTGACCCCGACTCGTGAGTTGGCGGTCCAAGTGAGTGCCGCAATGCGCAACTTCATCAGCGATCGTCGCGTCAAGATTTTGCCAATTTACGGTGGTCAGTCCATTGAATTGCAAATTTCCCGCTTGAATCGCGGTGTCCAAATTGTTGTCGGAACTCCCGGTCGAGTCATTGACTTGCTCAACCGAGGCGATCTGCGCATCAACCAAATCAGTTGGTTTGTGTTGGACGAAGCCGATGAAATGCTCAACATGGGTTTTATTCAAGATGTCGAACGAATCTTGACCCAAGCCCCGACTGAGCGTCAAACGGCGTTCTTCTCAGCCACGATGGAGCCATCCATTCGTAAGTTGGTCGCTCGCTTCCTCAAGTCTCCAGTAGACGTGAAGATTGAGTTGGCTAATGCTTCGCCAACCATGATCAATCAGGTCGCTTATGTTATTCCTCGCGGCTGGACCAAAGCCCGATCGCTTCAGCCTATTTTGGAACTGGAAGATCCGTCTTCAGCCATCATCTTTGTGCGGACTCGGAAAGCAGCGGCTGACTTAACGGCCCAACTTCAAGCCGCTGGACATAGTGCGGACGAGTATCACGGAGACCTGACCCAGAGCCAACGTGAACGCCTCTTGGTTCGCTTTAAGCAGCATCAAGTACGTTGGATTGTTGCAACGGATATCGCAGCACGCGGTATTCACGTAGATAACTTGACTCACGTTATCAACTTCGACTTGCCCGATAGTCTTGACAGCTACGTTCACCGCGTTGGTCGGACAGGTCGTGCGGGTAATGAAGGAACCGCGATTTCTATTGTGCATCCATTGGATCGGCGTAAATTGCGTGACATCGAGCATCATGTGCGCCAAAAGCTGGAAATCCGTGAAGTCCCAACCCGTGCAGAAATCGAAGCAAAGCATCTTGAAAATCTCAAGGCTCAGCTTAAAGATGCATTGATTGGCGAACGCATGGCATCCTTCTTGCCGATCGTGTCTCAATTGGCTGAAGAAGGCTTTGAAACTCACACGATCGCAGCAGCAGCCCTACAGCTTTTCTATGACAAAACTCGTCCAAACTGGATGGATGGCGGCGCTGACCCAACTCCTGATGAATTGGATCAAGATCGTCCTCGCAACAATCGTCGCCTGCGTAATGGCAGCGGTGGTGGCGGCGGAGAACGTCGTTATGGCGGTGGTGGCGGTGGAAATCGTCGTCCGCGTGATGGCAATGCCGCTCGTCCCGTTTTGAAGAGCTAGATATAAGCTTTCAATAATTCAGAAATAAAGTTTTCTAGTTTTTAGAAGATTGATCGTAAAGCATCTCCGTCGGGGGTGCTTTAGGTTTGTTTAGAGTAAATCTTGTTAAAGTAAGACTTGTTAAAGTAAACCCCTCATTCGCCACTACTTGCATGTTGTTATCGACTGACTTGTTGGCCTTTTATCGAAATTTAGCAACTCGTGATTTTGTTGTATGTGATCTAGAAACCACGGGATTCAAACCACCGATCGCCCGTGTTACCGAAATCTCTGTCCTCCATGCCAATCTCAAAGATGGTATCCAAGGGCAGTACAGTACATTAATTAATAGCCAATCTGAAGTGCCTTACCATATCACCCGCGTCACGGGGATCACTCAAGATATGGTAGATGATGCACCCGATGCAAAATATGTTTGGCCAGATTATCACGAACATTTAAAATCAGGGGTTTTGGTTTGTCACAATTTGGATTTTGACTATCCATTTATGCGATCGGAACTCAAAACCCACGGCATTGAATTTGAAAAAGAAAAAAACGATCGGCTCTGTACTGTCATTTTTTCACGACTAATGTTGCCAGATTTGCCCTCTCGCAGTTTGCAAAATTTAGTTCAACATTTCGGTTTTGATGTAGGACCGTCTCACCGAGCTGAATCAGATACTTTGGCCTGTTGGTTATTACTAGAACGATTGCTTCATGAAATGCTAGAGACCCCAGAGGATGAATTACTAAAACGCTTCACTCAACAATGGCTCCCCGATCGTGAGGCTGCCCTCATTCTCAACTGCCAAACTGACAAAGCGATCGCAATCCTCACCGAATCAGGCCTCCGATCACGAACCTCTCGCCGAAATTCAACCATCATGTATCAACGGGGTGATGTCGAACGGGTTGCTTTAGAGCGATCGGGTTCGCAATTGGGACTAGATTTAGCCTAGATTTATACCAACCTATAACTGAACGCAACTGGGCGATCGATGCTGTATTTGGTATTGACGAAGAGTACTCATACCTAAGAATGCCAGATCTTTCTCAGGGCACAATTGTGATGTCAGATTGGGCAAATATTGTCTAATCAGGTTGCTGATAAAGACTGTATCGCCACCTGTAATGTAGATTGGGCTATTCGGAAAGCGTATCAGCCAATCTTGAATAAAACTATTCACACTTGAGGCAATGCTATACAATACGCCACTTGAAATCGACTCCGTTGTGTTCAGCGCCCATCGAGTTGGGAGATGAATGTTTTCCGGTACCAGCGTTGGAAGGGCAGCAGTTGATTGTCCAAGCGACTGAAGTTGAAGCCGCAAACCTGGCAAAATGGCACCACCCACTAAGCAACCTTCGGCATCCGCACCCGTCAAGGTCAGTGCAGTCCCACAATCAATCACTAAAGCGGCTCCGCGTGCCAACTGAACTGCTCCCCAAGCCGCGATCGCTCTATCGCTACCTAACGTCGAATAAGCATCACCCAGGGGAATATTGCTCAAGGTCAGCAAGTTCGATCGTAAATATTGTTGCCAAAACTGTGTTTGATGGGGAACCACTGAAATTATCCAGAGATCTGGCATACTTTCCCACTGCGGAAGCGTAATACTCGCATCAATGAGTTGACAACGGTGAAAATTAAACTGATTAATAATCAAATGTTGAATCCCAAATGCATCCAGATGGGCCGTATCCCAACTTGCCTGCAATACATCCCCAGAAAACCAAGCCCAATGCAATCTTGAGTTACCGATCGATAACCCTAACCAATCATCAGATTTGACGGAACTGTCGCTTAATCCAAATTTTCGGAATGTCTTACGGGATCGACTCGGAGAAATCGGACACTTAATGTCTGTAGAGTAAAGGCGCATAAATTTTAGTAGGGATGCAATGATGGTCAGGGCTGTTTCATTCTAAATTTCGACATTTTGTGCATCTACGAGAACGCGCCGTTCCAGGCATCAGAGATTTTCGTCTTCGATGGCTGAAACCACATAAACTCGTCACCTAAATCTAGAATGAAATGACCCTGAATGATGGTTTAGCTGAAATGTAACTCTTTTAGCCACAGTAATTTTCTGTAAACTGATCGGCGTAGGCTTATTTTAAGTAAATATAGAAATAGTTAGTCCGTACATATCACGAAGCTTTAAAGTGATTACATGTAAAATACAGGAAGAGTCAGGTAAATTACTGAGATGATTGATGATTTGGACGCATCAAAACTTTGGGGAGGAGATACCCAATTTTAATTTAGTCCGATAGACTACCAATCTCGTCCTCAATGCCAACAAAATAATTTTTTAGTTCGGTGCAAGCGAGTTTTAGCGTATTTTTCAGGCTGCGATCGCATCAAAATCAAATTATACTAAACCTCTTACCATTACTAAAAATCCTACCCTCTATCCTAACGGTATTAGAACGTTTTAGCCGCCGATCCATACTATAACTCAAGCCTAAACGCCGTATCCTTATTTTTGAGGACAGCGGGTCAGATTTTCAGCGGCTGGACGTTTAGTGATCTGTAGGCCGCTATTTTTGGTTGCATTTCAGTAGATTAAATTTTTGGCTGCACTTTTTTGATGGCATGGTCCCGTTCTTGCTTAGCGGTTTTGTTCAGGCCCACTTGCTCTAAAAGATTGATCAATTCAGTCTGAATTGCAATGTCCTCAGAATTATTCAATTTTTCAGCAGCCAAGGTATCGAGCGCCTCATACCAAAGGGAACTATTTGCATAGCTTTGGGCACGATCGTTAACAGTTTTGCTGTTTTTTAGTAAATCTTGTAACGTCGGAGGCTCTTCGATTCGGGTGAGGCTGGCATAGGTGATTCCAGCTATTTTGTAGGATTCCGCAGGATTACAAATGATGCTGGCAGACCAACTGTAATTTTCCCCAGTAATTAATTCTGGAGCATTCTTTGGATAGGAAATGGCTTGAAATCCTGGGGTTTTCGGTTGGATAGTTTGCTTCCAGACCACTCCTAATTTTCCGACTTGGCGCAGACGAATTTCGAGAGTTTCGTTTCCGGTGAAATAGGCGTACAGCGTAGGGCGAGCTAAGCTAGTTTGACCGATATGATTAGCTGGAGAAAGGGTGGCGAGAAAGAGTGATTTTTGGGACCCTGGACATCTCGTATCTCCAATACTTCTCGTTCCTGAGCTTTCTGTCCGACCGGGGGAGACACGTCCTGGGGGCTGATATTTAATCGTGTTTTTAGCAAATGCGGATTGATTCGGGCTGGTGGCAATGAAGGTCTGGAGACTTACAAGAGCCAGAATGCTGGTGACTAATGTCGTGAATTTTGATGGCATATTATTTGACTCCTCAGTGCGCGTTTTTCTTATCTTCTAGGTGATGGAAGCAGATTCCGCATTGTATGTACTTTTAGATGATTTCCCATCCTAAATCAGTGATGAGGGATGGATTTGCTTGTGATCTCGTCCATTCTCGGTCCAAAACTCATAACTCTCATGACGGTAAATGCAGTGAATCGGTTCCCAGTTTTTGTTAATTAGTTGTTGCGCTTCCTGTTCCTGGGTACAGAAGTGACAAAATTTGGTAAACATCAGTGGATTGTTCGCGGCCTTTGAGTTGAACGGCTCCAATAAATTTGGATGAAAATAAGCCATTTGTGCATTTTTGTGTTGTCTGACTAATTAAAATTCGACAGACCCCACCATCAATGGATTTGTCATAACTTTCTAAACGCGCTGCAATATTTACGGTATCGCCGATCGCCGTGAAATCCATCCGTTGATGACCGCCAAGACTTCCAGTGACGGCAGTTCCAGTGGCAATGCCGACCCGCATCTGAATCATGGGTTTTCCTGCAATTCGCCAACGTTCATTTAGCTTTTCTAGGGCTTTACCCATATCTATTGCACAGCGAATGGCGCTTTCGGCATCTTGATTAATTTGGGCTTGTGTTTCTCTGGCTAGTGGTACGCCGAATAATGCCATGATCGCATCGCCAATGAATTTATCAATTACGGCACCATGTTCAACAGTGACCTGCGTCATGGCACTCATGTATTCATTTAGCCATTCCATTAAGTCTTCTGGATCGGTTTTTTCGGAAATGGTGCTGAAGTCTTTAATGTCGGTAAAAATTACGGTTACGGCCATCTTTCGACCTTTGATATGACCGTTGGCAAGCAGTTGATCCCGATCGCCCCAAATGGTCTCGGCTACTTTTGGACTAACATATCGCCCGAATAAGTTCATCATGACTTTGCGATCGGTGCGTTCTTGACTCGCGACATATCCGGTTAGGGTAACCGCTGCCATACTGATGGCCACAGCGGGCGGCACTAATGGAATCCACCAACCTTGTAAAAAAGCATAGTAGGTTAATCCTAATAACGCGCCTTCGGATAGGCTAATGGCTAAGATGCCGAGGCGGGGCGATCGTATGAACCAAGCGATCGTACTGCCGACACAGGCCCACCCAAAAATCCAGAGATGTTCGCGCCAATCCACGAGTGGAATGCCGTAGACCATTTTGGGCGGGTCGGTCCAGACTTGTATCTGGGGACGATCGTTAAGCGCTGCGCTGAGGATTTGGCTGGTGAGGTTGGCTTGAATTTCGACCCCGTAGGTTTTTTCAGGACTGGTGAGAGAGTTATCGCTGTAGGGAGTGTAGAAAAAGTCCTTCAGACTTTCAGCGGTGGGTCCAATTAGGACAATTTTGTCTTTTAGGGCATTGGAGGGCAAGGATTTTAGGTCTTGCATGGAGTAGGTGCGGAAGGAACGGCTGGCTCCTCGGTAGTTCAGTAATATTTGGTAACCTCCGGCATCGGCATTAATGTAGCTGCCATCGTAGGGTTCAAAGATTGGGAAAATGCTGCGATTGAGTTTTAATGCGGGATTTGTTTCGGCGGCAGGGATCGGGGTAATACCTTCTTTTTCTAGGTAAATCAGAGCGAGACGTAGTCCTAAACTTTCGAGAGATTCGCTGCCGTCCGGAGTCGTCCAGTACATTATGGCGCGGCGAAGTTTGCCATCGCCGCGCCATAATGTTATTGGAGCTGGTTTGACCGAGTGTTTTGAGGACGTGCGATGGGTTGACGCTGGACCGATCGCGGTTGCCGCTACGTTTTTCGATGCCGATTAGATTGGGTGTGGTTTTGAAAACTTGGGTCAGTTCTTTGTTGCCGGGTTCGACGGGGAAGTCACGAAATAAATCGAGTCCGATCGCTCGTGGCTGTTGTTTTTTAATGGTATTGATCAAGTCAGCGAGTGCTTTGTCGTCGATTGGGTAGCGTTCTAGGGCTTGTAGGTCCGATTCATTGATGCCGACGATGACGACTCTCTCGTCTAGGGGTTCGCGGGGCCGCATCCGAAAAAATTGGTCGAGGGCCATCCATTCGATCGGTTGCAGCCAACCCAGTAGTCGCAGGGCAATAATGGCGATCGCAATGGTGGGGGCGGTTCCCAAGAGTGCGGTGCGATGAAGGATTGTTTTGAGGACGGGGGAGAGGGCCACGGGTACGAAGTCCGAAGAGGAGAGGATATATCAGATTGTTCTGATGTAGTGTGCCCGATTCCGGAAAAAGCTTGATATTGGCTTGGATTGGGGCAGAGTATTTTTAGGGAAAGTAGCGATAGAATTCCCGTCGATGTAGAACGCGCATCATTTCAATGAAATCATCCTGAATAATCAATCCGATTTGATAATTTTCCACTTTGGTCATAGCTTGACTAAGGCAATAGTCTTCGATGCAGGGGCAATTGTTCCTACAACATAATTCTCTATTCAATTAGAACGACGATTGAACTGAGTTTTGAAATTGCTCCGATCGCTCAGCAATTCCAAATTCGGAATCGGCTCCCAGCTCTGAAATTTTTGAATTTCTGTCACATAAACCCTATTCAAGATGAGACCCGTAGTTTCTCCTCTGTTGGTTCTAGGTGATTTTTCACCCATAAACGGTCAACAACCGCCAAGGTCGTTTGATTGATTTGGGTTTGAAAGAGAGCGACTTGCTCAATCAAATCCGCT
>JAPLHZ010000198.1 GCA_026389365.1 Cyanobacteriota bacterium | reverse complement strand
GATGTGAATCGTCTCTTTCAACGCCTCACTCTCGACCTTAATGGGTATACGCGATTTCCAGCAACCTAAATTCCCTAGGATTGTCAATTGCCTTCAAACCACATCTAGCGTCCTCCACGGGAATTCTGGGAGAACCAATAACTCTCGATCGCAGGTTGAATCGGAGATTTAAGAAGAATTGCACTTGAATCTAGATCGTGAATGATCTGGATTCAAGTGCAACAACATAGCGTTTTGGCAAATTGTCTTGGAAGTCGTGGATGCCAATATCAGTACGACTTGGCCCAAATCCCGAAACAATTCATGCTCATCGTTACTTAATGTCTCATTAGACCTCACGCATTGAACGAGCCAAGTGATCGGATTTGAGATTCAACCCAAGGAACGATCGCTTGGAGATCAGAAACTACTTCTCCGTCTGGCAATTCTGGTCGTGGAATCATAATAATCGGTAAACCTAAATGACGGGCCGCGATAATCTTGGCTTGAGCCGCACTGCCGCCACTGTTCTTACTGACTATCGCACCAATATTATATTGAATCAGAAGTTGTGTTTCTTTCTCCAAATCAAATGGACCTTGGTCGAGCAATATTTCCCCCGGTGGTCGTGGCATTGTAATAGACGGTAATGTAATCATTCGCATTAAAAACCAACAATTCACAACTGTCGCAAACGCACTTAATTCCTGTCGTCCAATAGTCAGAAAAACCCGATCGGCAATCTCCGGGATCAACTTTGCTGCTGCCGTGTGATCTATCGCCGTAATCCACCGATCGCCCACTTCTTTTTCCCAGGCCGGACGACAAAAAACCAATCGAGGAATACCAACACATTGAGCCGCGATCGCAGCATTATGGGTAATCTGAGCCGCAAAGGGATGAGTTATATCTAGCAATAGATCTATTTTTTCGGCTTTTAAATAGTTCACCAAACCCTCAACCCCACCAAAGCCACCCCTACGGACTTGCCCAATATTGGGAATATTCGGTTTTGGAGTCCGACCTGCAAGAGATGCGATGAGTTCAACATTGGGCAATGCCGCCAATTGTGGAATCAAACGGGCCGAATCTCCCGTGCCGCCCAAAATTAAAATACGAAAAATTCGCATTATTTATTTATGTTCCTATCAGGATTTGCCTGGATTAGCTCAGGATGATCCCGGCGGGGACGCTTGAGTGCGGGAGTTAACGCCAATGAGAGGCCGATTCCGCCGAGACAGAGTGCGGCGAACAATTCAATCAGTGATTTGCGTTCAAGCTGCATAACAGTCTGTTTGACTGGGGAAGCGCCTAGGCTCATAATTTCTTGAAAGGCTCCCCAAATAATACCAAGCATGAAAATCCAGATGATGCCCAACACAATCAACGGCCACCAGCCTACAGGATGTTGCAAACGATAGACAGTACGTTCAACCCTATTTGCACGTTTAGGTTCAGACGATGGTTGAACTGAGGTCTGCGTAGTAGGCCGAACGGCTGCCAAAATTGTTCTCCCCTTTGAGCTTTGAAGCAACCGATCGACTGGTGATATTCGAGAGCGTCGTCGTTTATCGTGGCGCGATCGCATAAATCCCCCCTTTTGTACCCAAATAAATCCTCTCTACTTGTATGGCTTTGAAGGAAGCCGTTACTCTGCGATCAGTGGTAGAGCCTGCCTACCTAGCAAAACCGCTTTCTGCCAGAAAATGAAGAAAACCAGCTAGCTGCAAGGCTTCTGGTTTTAGGATTAGATCTCAAATGGGTTCTATAGTAAGAACAGATCTCAGAATATACTCCTAAAGATAGATTTAGAGTCAGATTCCTTATTTGCGATGACGATCGATCGCATATTGAACAATCTGATGAACTAGTGATTCAAAATCAATCCCAGATGCAGCCCAAAGTTGAGGATACATACTCATAGCTGTGAATCCGGGAAGAGTATTAACTTCATTGATAAACAGTTCATCTGTGACTTCGCTATAAAAGAAATCAACACGACTAATCCCGGCACAATCGATCGCTTTAAATGCTTTTACTGACATATCTTGAATCCGAATCACCACATCAGCGGAAAGATTGGCAGGAATGAATGCTTTCGATCGGCCTTCAGTATATTTAGTTTCATAGTCATAGAAATCACTATCAAATGTAATTTCGCCAACGACCGATGCCTTTGGATTGTCATTCCCCAACACGGCACATTCCACTTCACGAGCAATGACTCCGGCTTCCACAATAATACGTCGATCGTAACTTGCCGCCTCATCGAGTGCTTTCTCTAGTTCAGCGCGAGTGCGACATTTGGAAATACCAACGGAAGAACCGAGGTTTGCAGGTTTGACAAAGCAGGGATAGCCAAGTTGGGCTTCAATGTCGTCGCAAAGTTTAGGAAAGCGGCAGGGATCGGAGTAAATATCCGATCGATTGACAGCATAGTATTTCACCTGAGGCAATCCCGCCTCAGCAAATGCCATTTTCATTGCAATCTTATCCATACCCACGCTAGACGCAAGAACACCAGAGCCGACATAGGGCACTTGCATCAATTCCATCAATCCTTGAATGGTGCCATCTTCGCCATTGGGTCCATGAAGCACAAGATACCAAAGATCTATGGTTGCGGCACTGGCCGGAAAAGCCCAAAGATTAGGTTTGTCTTCAGTGACAATCGGTTCTTGAGTCTCTAATACCTTTGCGGCAGCATTACCATCGGCCCATGCGCCATCTTTGCGAATGTAGAAGGGGTGAACGTTGTAACGATCGGCATTAGCACCCATTGCGAGTCCCTTGGCGATTGCACCCGCAGAGATGATGGAGACTTCATGTTCTCCCGATCGGCCTCCGAAAAGTAGTCCTACATTCAATTTTGCGATTGGGGTTGTCACGATGAAAGATC
>JAPLHZ010000159.1 GCA_026389365.1 Cyanobacteriota bacterium | reverse complement strand
GTGTCGATTGATTATCTGTTGTAATTCTTCCTTTTCCAACTTTTCTAAATGCAATGCTTTTGGAGATGCCATAAACACTAATCTTTGATCATTATTTCATTTCTTCTTATAGTATCTTCACTTTAGCCGCCTTGTACTAGTTGATATAATCGCTCAGTATATGATTCGCATCACGCTGCTTATACTGAGTATCTAGAAACAAATTGGTATAGTCAAGTAAGAAATGCTTCCCAGAAGCGGTTACAATGCCTTTTGTATCCCTGGTATCTGTCAAAACTACGGTTCTAAGCTTAATTGACAACTCGGGTTTCTTTAAAACAATGCTACGGACTTCAAGTTCATCTCGAAATAGGGCCGTCACCTGACCAGACACCACGGCATCGATCGCGTCTTTCCAGTTGGTGAATTCTACGATCGTGGCTTTTGGGAACGTCTTGCTTGCATACTGGACATAAGCGGATCCCGCATAAACGCCAATTTTACCTTGAAAATCTTTGACGACTTGATCGGTGGTTTGACCTGTAGATTGTAATTTAGCGAGGGAGAGGCGATTCAGGAGAAGTGCTTGGCGGAAATTTAGGTAGGGATTAGAGAACAGTACTTTCTGGGCACGGGGTAAGGAACGCGCGAGCTTAGAAATCGCAATATCGGCTTCTCCTCGATACACATTTTCAATAACGCCATCAAAAGTACTCGAATTTCGTAGGAACTCAGCTTTTATGCCTAAAGATTCGGCGATCGATTCTGCCAGATCAACATCAAGCCCGACCAATTTACCGTCTTTATTTTGGCTAAAAAAAGGAGCATTATCCTTGTTAACCATGGCAATGACGATTTTGCCTTTGGATTTGATTTGTTCGATTTCAGACTTTACGACTGGAGTTGGCTCTGGATTTTCTGAAGGTGCTGGAGCAGCTTGAACGGTGCTTTCAGGTAAGGATTGGCCGATCGCTTTTTGTCCATTCCAGGGGAATAAAATAAAGGCGGGAATTACGATGCAGACAAAAAAAATCTGCAAAATCCTTAGATACATGAGAATTCCGGTGTGTTGATTGAATATTGAACATAGTAACTGTTCATCAGCAGCTATGTAACTATTTACTCATACAGACCCTCCGTAGTCTGATCAGGAAATATTCAAAGATTTCTCAAAATTAAAGGTTGAAATTGTCCGATAGGCTAATGATTTCCAAGTGACCTCTATTGGATGACAAGCTACCCGTAGTCAACCTAAAGCTAGGATCAATGGTCTTTAAGATCACGCCTACTATGGATCAGTATCAATATTCTCCACAAGAATCCATCCGCCAGATAAATTTAGCCGTCCATGTAATGACAGCTATGATTTGTCAGAATAGGTTCTCAATGCACGATCGATTTCAGGGTGAGTTGTGACTAAATGATACGAGCGACCAATTAATTCTACGGGAGAATTAATTTCAAGTTGGTAGGAATTCTCATCTAATTTAATAAATTTCCCAGTAACAAATTGGGTTTGTGTGGCCTGGGGTGAACTTAGGTCTAAATCAGGGATGTTTGAGGGCGCATCGCCATCGCCTTGTCGGGGGTAGGCTTCCGGATTATCAAGGGAGTGCTGTCGCCAGAATTTCCATTTGGGATGAGTCAGGGGTTGGTTATAAAGTGGGATCACGGCGGCGGGTGCGATACCGAACGGTTAATCACATTGCATATAATGCCTGTTGGGTTTCATTCTTCAACCCAACCTACGCGATCGCGATCGCAGTTTTAGTGCGATCGCGATCGCTTATTGCCAAGTTTGAAAATGCGAAATTGTAAAAAGTAGGTTGGGTCGAGTGTCAGCGATACCCAACGGTTAATCAAATTGCATATAATGGCTGTTGGGTTTCTAAAGCATCCTACAAATAATTAAGCCCTACAGTGATGATTGGTTTGAAGTTAAGATTTGAATAGCATTCTGTACCGCAGTCGAATAGGGATGATCCTCTGGTAAGCCAGTTGCAGAAACTTTAAGACTTGGTAGAATCCACTTTGCATTAAGACTGGCAAGGGCTTCGACAGCACGGCTACTACGAATAGTGGGGGCAAGCTGTAGGGAGAGAAAGGTTTCAACCCATCGCCGATCGCACCCTCTCACTGTAGCAATTAAACTGGTATCAAATGGTTGATCCTCGTCAAAGAAAGCATCACGAACTTTTGCACGAAAGTTGTCAGGAGCAGTCTGGATGTAAATGAGTCCAAGATCATTGGGATGGATTCCAGCCGCAAGTTTTCTGAAAATCTCTTTTGCATCCCAAGCTGCTTGCTGCCAAAGAGGCTCTAGATCTGTCATTAGCCGCATATCAAGTGTTTTTAAAGGGCTTTCGAGAAGCGTGTGACCTGCTTGGTCTTGCGTCATGGGGATTAACCCGTAGCGTTCAATGAGACTATCGAGAGCCTGCGATCGCACCAATCCATCAGGATCTTCCAATGCTTGAATTAACATTTGCTCTGCTCCTTCGCCCTCAGTGGTAGCTAGTTCCATAACTGCTCCAAAGCGAATCGTAAAATCGCCCGAAATTACGTCCTCTATCAGCCCCTCTGAGCTTCCTCCCAATCGTGACAAAGCTCGATGGGCTGCAAAACGAACCCACGGGGATGAATTTTGGGTTTGTGCTTGTACCGTTTCCGCCGCCCGCTCTACTCCCAGATATCCTAATGTTACTAATGCCCGCGCATCCCCTTGCGCCGATGCTCCTATCAGCGCATCCTCGGCTTGGGTCTGCTCATCCAATGATAAACTCGACCAGAGAGATATATCATAGCTATCTTCAAATACTTCAAAGTGTGTCAAAGAATCGAGAAACTTGCTTAGTGTAAACTGGCTCATATTATTTTTATTTAATCTAGATCATAAGTGATTAGAATTGGTGAGAAATTGACCATAGGGCTTTCTTAGCCTACTATGGAACACTTTCAGGCAGAGTTGCATAGTTTTCATTCGCAAATTTGAGTGCGACGTTCCAATTATGTCCAGAGTACCAAGTCCCTGGTAAATCTCCCCCTTTAGCTGACCAATCAATCTCCCGCTGCCCCCAAGTTTTGTATTTTGCTGCTACTGCATGGAAGGTCACTGCTTCTTGAAGGGTTTTACCAATCGCTGACGCTCCTATCTCCAAAGCCTTTGACTCCACTGCTCCAAAGATATTAGTTTTTTCTGTCCCCCCTCCAATACAAACATGGACACTTTTATCCTTGTGTCGCATTTGTTCAGCAACTGCCTGCCCAAAGGCACGGGAGAGAGAACCCCACAACGTGACATCCCAGCCATTGTCATGCGCATTCAGAGAAGGCATACCATCAAACAATGCCCCAAGTCCCGATGTTTCTAATGTCAGATCGCACTTTTCCTCTGCGAAAGCCCGACCCTCTGATTTTGACCAAAAGCCAAAACTTTTAGCCTTCACAAATTCCGATTCACTTGCTTGCTTCAGCGTTTCCATTACCCCATAAAATTCAGTTAAAGCTTTCTGATAGCCCGGAGAGCTTAGATCAACAATGCCTTGTTCATGCTTACCCGTCACATAGGTTGTATTATCTGCCCGACGCTCTAGTTCAGAATCTGATGCATCTATTGATGCGCAAATTTGTGTCCAAATATTACTTGTGAGCGACTCAAGATCGGGAGGTGCAGGAAATTCACTAAACAAAACGTTAACACGAGCCTGAAACGTTTTGTACATTGGGTGCTGTGTAGGCGAAACCACCGCTCCAGACGCTTTATTGTTCCTGACAATGTTTGTTGCATCATTCTTTTCACCCTTTGACACCGCATGAACTGTAGCAGCTCCAGTTTGGGCATTAGAATGTTTCGCAGTAACTTCATCGCGCAATCTTTCAACACCCGATCTTCTTGTGCTCTTCGCATCAGCACCGGCTAGCCACACATCGATCGAGGTTAACAATTCATCGAGAAGATCCTTGTTAGCCCCACTCTTGTCTATTTTTTTAAGACAGTTATCTATGGCGGTAATTTTCTTCCTAGGATGAAATAAAGAACTTTCCCCTGTTGCAGCCTTAAAGTCTTTTTCACTCATTAATCTTTGAGCAGAAGTATTTGCAGGAGACGTATTTCCCAAACTAGTAATCGACAAACTAGTCTGTTCCTTTGCAGAAATGTTCAACTTGCGTTTGACTGCCCCGCCATTCTGCTGCACCACATGGGTCAACTCATGGGCGATCAACTCTTGCCCACCTCGACTGCTCGGCTCATAGGCTCCTTGCCGAAAGAACACATCTTGCCCTGTAGTAAATGCTTTTGCCTGAATTGATTTACTTAACCGATCGGACTGTGCATCCGTATGAACCTTCACTCGACTAAAATCAGCCCCCATTGCCCGCCCCATTTTCGCTTGCAGACCCGGATCTAAGGACTGTCCACCGCCTCTTGCCCGATTAATCGAAGATTCTAGATCGGGTATCGCTTCCCCTTCGATCGCACTTCGACGCTGGAAGATCGGTTTCAATTGAAGTTTAGGCTTCCCATTTTCGGTAGTGTTGGGATCAGGATTGTTGGATCCCGTCGCTGAGAATTGGGGGGCATTGATCTGCTGCACGACTTGCTCAGCTACCCGATCGGCTTCCTGCTCATATTTATCATTCGGCTGTCCGATCGTCAGTTTAGGCTGGACCGCAAATGAAATCGTTCGCAAAGAATGGTGAAGCGTATTGGGTTGCGCTGAGGCTACTTCCGGGGCTGCTGGCTCAGCGAAGGGACGGGAAGAAAAAGGCGATTTCTCAGCGGGTGCAGGAATAGGAGCCTTCGTCACAGAATCTTGAATCTTCATCAGAAACCTGCACCCGGAACAATAAAATATTAATAAGTTTACTTTAAAGCGAAGACCTACAAATTAACTCCGTATAATCACGTTAAATTCTTAGGAATCAGGTGAAAACACCATTTCAGTATTTCCAATAGCCCTATTTAATTTTTGAAAGACCCGCCGCTATGATTCCTCTAGCGGCACACTAATCCTAACAAACGTCCCCCTAAACGCTTCAAGACTTTATGAATTCATCTGCCGCCTCTGCGATCGGACAAGGAATTGCTTTCCCCTTACGGACCAATGTCCAGGGACAACTCCAAATTAGTAACCAGCACCAAAATCTCGAAGAATCCATTAAAATTATTCTGCAAACAGATATTGGGGAACGAGTGTATCGTCCTGAGTTTGGATCCCGGCTTTCGGAACTCCTCTTCGCCCCCATGAATACCCAGACGCTCTTGCTATTGAGGGTTTATACCGAAGAAGCACTTGAAAAATGGGAGCCTCGAATTGTGATTGATGCCATTCGGACCGAACCAGATCCGATCCGGGGATGCGTCCAAGTCATTCTGGAATACCACTCAAAAGATAGCCACGATCAACGGAGTCTGGTTTATCCATTTTATCTACGCGAGCAAGGATAACCCAGATTTTTCACGCATCCTGCTCTTTCCGTCGAACTCACGTCAATTAAAAATATTAAAAAAAAATTTTTCTGAAATTTGCCTCTCTTCCAAAATTATGGATAACATTTTCTGAGTTATTAAGAATTTTTCAGTGAATATACTGACTCTTGCCCGTAGAAATATTGGATAGATCATCGTATACTTGTAGCCAAATTCTTAAAATTTACCAAATCATTAAATTTACGAAGCCGACTGAAGACCATATTCAGAGACAATCGACTGACTGAATTTTTAATTCCAGGTTGTGGTAATTATCTAGATCGGAGCATCGGGTAGTTATTTCATTGTGTAACAGTAATTATGGATTTCGACTTCCTCCCTCGACTCCCGAAATCAGATCTAGACGATCGAACGTTTCAAGATTTGGTTGAAGAATGCATTTTGCGGATTCCCCGGTATTGTCCGGAATGGACGAATTACAATCCCGGCGATCCTGGAATCACTTTAGTTGAGTTGTTTGCTTGGCTGACGGATCAGATGATGATGCGGTTTAATCAAGTGCCGCGCCGTCAATATGTTGCCTTTCTAGAGATGCTTGGTGTTCGTCTCCAACCGCCATCTCCAGCCCATACTGAAGTCACTTTTTATCTCACCTCTACCCTGCCCACTCGATATGCTATCGCCACAGGAACGGAAGTTGCAACCCTGAGAACCGAAACGGAAGAGGCTATTGTATTCAGTACCGATCGTCCACTGTGGATTGGTGTTCCTCGAATTAATCATTTTTTGACCGCAGAGAGGGTGGAAAATGAACCGCAAGTTCTAAGGGACCGCTTTACGAATCAATGGTCTCAAGCCTCTGATGGCACTTGGGAAGGGCGAGAACAGTTTGTCTTTGATGAGCGTCCCAAGGATGGCAATTGTTTTTACTTAGTCTTCTCGCCCGATGAACCTCTAGATGGGAATGTCTTAGCCCTAACGCTTCAGGGACAAGCCGCCACCGCCACTGGGATCAATCCTGATCAGCCGCCGAGGGATTGGGAAGCTTGGGATGGGATGGCTTGGCGATCGATTCTCTTACAGGAATCGGATGACCATACGAAGGGATTTAGTTTTAGTGAGCATGGCAATGCAGCCCCGAATCAAGTGCAGTCCTCGGATGTCGTTTTACATCTACCACTAGACTGGCCCGTGACTGACTTTGCGACCTATCGGGGGCGTTGGTTGCGCTGTGTTTGTCGCCCAGGACGGTCCAGCTATAGTCGATCGCCGCAGTTGATGGGAATGAGTGTCCGTGCGATCGGTGGGGTGATCTCTGCCAGTCAATGTTTGTTGATTCGGGACGAGTTACTCGGAGAAAGTAATGGCACCCCGGGACAAATGATTCAGCTCCAAAGTGGATCAGTGTTGCCACGCCAAACGGGAGAGCATCTAATTGTGACATCGCCGGTCGGTTTACCGCAGATTTGGCAAGAGGTCACGGACTTTGCGGATTCGGGACCAGACGATCGCCACTATGTACTCGATTCGCTCTCTGGTAGCATTCAATTTGGTCCCTTGATTCGAGAACCCGGACAGCTCCGCCAACAGGTTTCCACTCGATCGCGCACTCAGCAGCAAAGTTCTTCCAATAGCAGTACTAGTGGGAATTCCAACGGATCCTCCATCACCATTGTTTCCCCTACGAATGAATCCCTGAGCTTTGAACAGTCGCGCCTAGAACGGCAATATGGCAATATTCCACCTAGAGGCTCGACGTTCCGGATGGCTGCTTATCGGACGGGCGGTGGGGCGGCAGGGAATGTCCAGAAGGGGAGCATTTTTGTACTGAAATCTGCGGTGCCCTATGTCGATCGGGTTGTGAACCATGGGGCGGCCTATCAGGGTGCCGATGCAGAATCGCTAGAAGAGGCAGTGTTGCGGGTGCCTCAGTTGCTCCGAACTCGCGATCGGGCGATTACGCCAGAAGATTTTGAAACTCTGTCATTACAAGCCGGACGAGGGGCGATCGCACGGGCTTATTGTCCGGTGAAGTCTCAGATTAATCCCGGAATTGTGGACGTGAGGCTGGTGCCGCAGATTAATCCGGCCATTCTCGATCGTGGGGAAGGAATAAATCCTAGTCAGCTTGCCCTCACTCCCCAGTTACGATCGCAGGTATTAAATTACCTGGATGAACGACGATTGGTCGGGGTTCAGGTGCGGCTGCAAGAGCCGGAATATGTTGGGGTTTCAGTACAGGTTGAAGTGGGATTACATCCTGAATATACCAATCCCCAAGCCCAACTATTAATCATGCGAAAACTACAAATGTCTCTTTATCGATTTTTGAATCCCTTAACGGGTGGGTCGCAAGGCAAGGGTTGGGACATTGGCAGTCCGGTGTACCGCTCCGATATTGTCAATTTAATCCAACAGACGTCCGGCGTTCGATTTTTGGGTGAGGTTTTGTTGTTTGAAATTCGGAGATCCCAGTCCACTTGGTTCCGAAGCCTAGCAACGGGAGGGGCGATTAATCCGGGCGATCGGGGATTAATTTGTTCTTGGGCGGACGATCGGCTCCGTACGAGTCACACCATTAGTCTGATTGTCTAGTTTGATTGCTTAACTTAGAGCCAACCCCATGACATCCACTCAAACCTTAAGCCTCCAAATTACGCCGATGCAACTGCCGATCGCGGCAGACACCCACCGATCGCAGGGTGTTGGGAAGACAGTGAATCCCAATCAATCTGAGTCTTCTGAGACTACCGTAAAGACCTTATTGATTCGACCCGGGGAGCCGAGTGAATTTGTGGTTCAGCTTCGACATTTTGGCGATCGTCCGATGCAATTAGATATGCAAGTGGAGGGTGATTTCCCCCCGGATTGGTGTCGGATTGGCATGGAAGGGACCATGTTGTTGCCGGGACAATCCATGGAAGCGGTATTGTATTTCCAAATTCCAGGGGATTGGTTTGAATCGGATCAAGTGAGTGGGAATATCGATCGGGTGGGTCGGCTTTCTGTGAACTGGTTTGAACCGGATACGGTAAAACGACAGATTGAATGGACCAATTTTCGGCTGGGGATTCGTCCGCGAAGTTTGTATTTGAACTTTTTGCCCGCGATTTATCAAGACGTTGATTTTGTCGGGCGATTGCTTAAAATTTTTGAGGAGAGCTTTGAGCCAACGGTTCAAACTTTAGATTCACTCTGGGCCTATCTCGATCCATTGACCGCGCCGGAAGCCCTATTACCATTTTTAGCCCATTGGGTTGGCTGGGATCCTAATTTTTACCTGACTGCCGATCGGCAGCGACGCTTCATTCGTCATGCCATGGAGATCTATCGTTGGCGCGGGACTAAATATGGGTTGAGATTGTATTTACATCTAGCGACGGGGTTGCCCTTAGATGAAGATAAATCAGAAGCGGAACAACATATTTCGATCGTGGAGTCCTTTGGACGGGGATTGGTTTTGGGCAGTGCGAATTTAGGGACAGATGCGTTGGTGGGGGGCGGTAGAGCGTTTCATTTCAAAGTTCGACTCAAAGTCCCGATCGATTCTTCTGGGAGCCTCATGCTGGATGAGTCGCTGATACGCCAAGTGATTGAACAGGAAAAGCCTGCGTTTTGTACCTATGAATTACAGATTGAGGAGGAGGATTTTTAATAGCAAGAAGTCCCGATCGTGAATGACTTTTCTGTTTTACTTTGAAGGAAGCCGTTACTCTGCGATCAGTGGTAGAGCCTGCCTACCTAGCAAAACCGCTTTCTGCCAGAAAATGAAGAAAACCAGCTAGCTGCAAGGCTTCTGGTTTCAGGATTAGATCTCAAATGGGTTCTATAACACTCTGCTGTAAAGTCCTTTATCCTGTTTTGCCCTATGTCTTTAGCTAATTCTCCAGTTTTTACATCCTCTCAAACTGATGCGCCTAGACCATTGGAGCGTTTACAGGTTAGTGATGGACTTTTGATCACAGCAAATCATTGGCAACGGGCACATTACTATCATTGGCAATATCAGAGTCTGCATTATCAGGCTTTGCAGGAGTCTGGAATTGTCAAAGGATTGGGCATTTGTTTGATGGAGGCTCCTGCTGAAATTCCGTCGAAATATCGTGATGCTCGATGGATTCAAGTGCAGCCCGGATTGGCGATCGATCAGTTCGGCCATGCCATTGTGGTACCGGAGGCGATGGATTTCCGGGTAGCATCGGAAGCCCCGACGACTGGAACAACGATCGTCTATATTGTATTGCGCTACGTCGATCCGGACCAATTGCAAGCTTCATCGAGTCCTCAATCTGAGTTTGTTCAAGAAACATTTCGGATTGATGAAACAACGAATCTGCCTGATGATGAGGATATTGTACTCTGTCGCATTTTACTCAAACCTGGAACCGTCACCCTCGAACCCACCCCCAATGTTTTCGCCCCGATCGCCAATCAATTGGATCTGCGCCATCGTAAATCCGTTCAGGCAAAATCACAGATTGAGGTTCAAGTTGGAACCTTTGTCTATCCCGCAGAAGCCGATCGTAATCCTTGGTTTGAACTGCTGCGATCGTTGACTCCCCTTTATCCCGCCATGCAGGGCAAGGTTCAAGCTCTCAATCAGTCTGTAGATTTCACGGGCTATGATCTTTTGCATTTGACGCAAGATCAATTCGTAACCTTAGCGGATAGCCGTTTTGAATCAGTTAAGACTGCCCTAAAATCTGGGACCGTTCTGTTAATTGAAGCCTCGACGCAAGGAAGTGCGATCGCCAAACTAGGGAGACTCCACTCCGAATTGCAACAAGCGATCGGCCAAGCCAAACGGGAAAGCAATAGCGGCCCCATACTCTCAGAACTTGAAATTGAATGTGCTGCGATTGCTGAAGATCTCAATCAACAATTCCGGCCAATTCACCAAGCCGTACAATCCATGATTATCCAAATGGGTTTACAGCAGGACATAGCAGAGGAAACGGCTGGGGTTTCGACGGAGGGTGTTGCTGATGGCGAAGGGGATACTACAACGAGTGGCGAAACTGATAGTCCGATCGATGACATTTCAAACTTTAGTGCAACGCCGAAATTAGGTCAGTCTGATGGGGTGATCGATCGGACCCATCCCATCCGGCGTCAACCCTTTCTCTTTTCTCAATTTCCCACAGTCAATGATGATCCGCTCTATCTTTGGAATTGGGGCAACATTATTTTAGCGATCGGGGAACTCTCCGGATCTTGGGATTTAGATTCTGAGGATCAGGCCTTTATGACCTCCCGCGAAAGCCTGCGAAATGCCCATGAACTTGGAATTAACCTGCTACAGTTTGCGGCCTCTCATCATCATCTGACCCAACTGCAAGCACCCCCTTTGATCCGGTCTCGACCGTAACCTTAATTGCCGATTTATTCCCAATTTAGTTTAGTTATTCTCATTCAAGTTATCCCCCTAATTCTATGCCTTCCTTCAAATCAATTCAGAACCGTCTAAAAACCTTCAAGCCAAAATCTATCCGTTCAAAAATTTTCAACTCAAAGTCTTTACTGGAACCGATCGCCCAAGAACGAATGGATTTAGAATCTGTAGATCCTAGATCCACTGCTCCAAAAAGTTCTAATTTCACAAGACTAAGAACATTGTTAGCAGGCACAACTCTACTTGGTGTTGGTTTTACTGCCGCAGCCGTCTATATCCCTTGGGCATGGATTTCCACCCAAAATATTGAGAAACTCACTATTCAACTCAATCAATCAATCGTAGAAAATAGTGTATTGGAAGTCAACGAAATATTCAAAAGTGCTACTTCTGCCCACGTCTTTCTCGGTAAAGCTTCCGATCGCAATATTCTTGCCTTCGATCGTCAAAACTCGTTAGAGCAGGGATTTTGGGGACTGATTGAATCAAAACCGAATTTAACTTGGGTCATGTTTGGCTATCCCAATGGGGATTTTTTCGGAATTCAGCGAGTTACAGAGAAATCTTTCCAAGTTCACCAACGAAAATGGAATGCTGTAGATAAAAAATCCCTACACACAACAACAACTTATGAGCGAGTGGGTAAAGATTTACGGCTCATAAAACAGAAGACTGAAAACGATTCACCACCCTACTACGCTCCTAATCGTCCCTGGTATAAAGCAGCTCTGAAGACTCCTGGAGAACCTGCTTGGACAACCTATGTCCGACGCACAAATAATCAACCCAGCCTCGATTCGGCAATGACCGTGACAAAAAATGGGACGACCTTGGGGGTGGTGAATCTTGGTTTTGATCTCGACCAAGTTTCCCGATCGCTTCAGAAACTCCGACAAGACAAAAAAAGTGTTCTTTTAGTGACCAACGGTCAATCTCAATTAATCGCATCCTCTGATATTCAGGAAACAATTCCCAGACAGATTCCTGGACAAGATGAACCTCAACTCAATCTTGTAGATAATTCCAGTAATCCATTAATTCGAGGCATTGCAAAAGAACTAAAATCGCAAAATATCACCAACTTAAATTCACAGGGATCCCAAGATCTGCGATATCGCGATCCCCAATCTGGAGAAATGTATCATGTCACCTTTATCTCCCTCAATCAGCTTGACTGGGTAATTGGTCTTCTGACACCAGAATCACTTCACTTAGGAGAGATTAAGAAAAATGAGATGATTCTAAGAACTCTGATCATTGTCTTAATTATAGTCAGCTTGGGTGTGGCCATGTATTTGAGCGATCGAGTCATTGTGCGACCGATCATGAAATTAAATAAAGCCGCAAAACAAGTCGCAGAACAAAAATTTTCCACAGAATCACTCCAAGGTCTGCTAGAGCGCCGGGATGAAATTGGAGAACTGGCTAACATGCTGAACGAAATGGCTCAGCAAGTCGATGGACGGGAAGAAGGACTCCGCAAACAACTCAACCAACTTCAGCGAGAAACCGAACGCAAACAACTCGAACAATCCCAAGCGACCCCTACTGCAACCGACGGTAAAAACAGTCCCTACCTCCTCCTCCAACGTGCCCAGAGTCTTCGCCGAGAGCTGCAAAATAATATCTCCACCTCCCTCTAAATCTCCATTCTTCATTCCTGTAAACTCTCCTGTAAACTCTTATGTTAAAAGAACTCATCCAATCTCGAATTTCAGTCAATGAATTGACGTACAAACCCGGTGGAGATTCGGTTGGTTTTGGGGTCCAGGTGGTCAATACCAGCGATCGGTTTGCCAGTTTCCAAATCGACATCATTCCAGCGGGGACAGAGGGGCAGGATCGACTGCCTTGGTATAGTATTTCACCCGATATCTCCAGTAAAACGCCTCCTGGTACCACCACAGAGTTTCAAGTTAATATTTTTGATACGCCCACTCCCGGCTTTATTGGTCAGATGAATCTGACGGTGCGGATTTTCGCCATGGAACTTGGGGATGAATCTCGACAATTGGTGCGATTGATTTTGGAAAAGGGAACCCGCTCCGTTCCGCTGAAAGTCCAACTGCCCCTTGATAAAATTCAAGCACTCCCAAGAGAAGAAGTCCCCATTCCGGTTCGGATTATCAATCCCGGTCAATCCCTCGCAAAAACGATCGTCACACTAAGGGGCATTAATCCCACATGGTTTGGTGATGGGATCGAAAAACAAGTCATGGTTCAACCGGGAAAAGAAACTGAAATTCGATTTGTCTGCACCATTCCTTTTGGCCCCAATGCTCCGAGCAAACCCTATCCCTTCACCATAGAAGCGCGACTCATTGACGGAGAACTCAGTATTGGAAACGGGAGTCTAGAAATCTTGCCCATGGGCAATACCGACTTTAAATGTGAACAACCCGATCGCCATCTTCCCCCACGACGGCAACAATGGTTTCGACGTACCACCTCGGTGGATTATCCCCTAACCCTGAACAATGCGAGTAATGTCCAACAAAAAGTCTCCCTAGAAATAAAAAGTGCTTCCATCCCCTTCTCTGCGATCCTGATTACCCCTACGATCGTTGATCTCGGTCCCCAAGAAACTCAGCCTGTGCTCGTTACCATTACTCAACCCCGACCGATTATTGGACGTGCGAAATCCGTTACCTTGCAAACTCGGTCTACTTGGAGCGATCGACGGGTAGATATTCAACATGAAACGTTAGATTTAAAGCTCAAAATTCACCCCATCCTTCTAATTTGGTGGATTGTCGGCATTGCTGTTTTTGTTGTTCCCCCGACGGTCTGGTGGTTTTCTTGCCTTAACCCTTATAACCGAAGTTGTGGACATTCCGAAGCGGTGAATACGGTCCAATTGAGCGGGAATGCCGATCGGGCTGTTAGTGGCAGTGGCGATCAAACCATTCGAGAATGGGATATTGCAGGATTTGACTCTCCCTTAATTAATCAAGAAATTGGCATTATCGCCAAGATGAATAAAGCAGTTCGGGTCATGCGCTATAAACCGGTGAATAATGATCAAGTTGCCGTGGGGTTAGAAAATGGAGAAATTCAACTCTGGGATATGCTGCAACGGAGTGATAAACCCAAAGTCAGCTTCGGACAACAGCGCGACGATCGGGTTCTCGATCTCCGCTTCACCCCAGATTCTAAATCACTTATCAGTGCCCATGGCAGCGGTCAACTCTTTCGCTGGGATCTTAACCAAAATCAATCTGGAACGCAAGCAAACCCCAACAAGAAACTCCAGCTTGAGTTTGCGATCTATTCCACTGCGATCGTGGGTGATGGCCAGACCCTAGCGATCGGTGGCAAATTCAACCGTTTAGAACTTTGGAATTGGCAAACTAATCAACACCGTTCTATTCCCTATCTCAAACCCGGTGGACAGTATGACTATATTCAAACTCTCGCCACCGCCGACTACCAACCCCAAACCATGGCTTCTGGTGATACTCAGGGGGACATTGTTCTGTGGGATATGAAAACCTGCGCCACAGACCCAAAACAGCCCTGTCGAGTGTTGGATCAATGGACGAATGCCCATGGAAATAGTCCTGTACGATCGGTGGCGCTCAGTCGTAATGCCTGTTATCTTGTCAGTGGTGGGGGAGATGGTCGAGTCATGCTTTGGCCGCTGACGGCGGATGGAAGACGGGCCAGTAACTATTTAGCTGGAATTTTGGTGGATCAATCCTTCACGCCGAAGAATGCAATTCAAAGCGTAGATATCAAAATCCTCAAAGATAAGATGGTGATTCTAAGTGGTAGTGAAGATCCCCAAATCCGGGCAAAAACTCGTCCTAAACCGGATCAGTTGGAGTGCGATCGAGAATAGTCGCTCTGAAAATCATCATTCATTTAAGAGATTAGAATTATGGCGGGCGAACAGAGTATTTATAATCAAAGCAATCATCAAGATTCAGATCTTGCAACCCTAGAGCCAGGAGGCTTAGAACTTGAATATTCAGGACTAGGAAACTCGGACTTTGATGATTTTGCTGTGAATCCATCGGAAGTCAATCTCGGGAATGTTTTTCAGTTACCTGCCCAACAGCGCCAAATTCTAAACCGCCTCACCCGCCAACCCAATTCATCGATCGCCACGATCGCCGATCAACTCGGTATCGAAGCCGATCAAGCACAAATCGAAGTTGATAGCTTACTCAAAGAAGGCTGGATTGAAGCTAGACGATCGAATGGGGAGGCGGTTTACGCGGTGCGATCGATCTCGGAGGCTTCCAGTTTGCGATCGGGCAACAATGCTTCAGATATTGTTGGGAAGGGCTTGGTGGTGATTCTGAATTCATCGGGACAGAAAGTGTTGTCTCCCGGTGAATCGTTCCAGTTGGGAATTACGGTTACGAATAAAGGAGGCAAAAGTGCGATCGTCGATCTCCTTTTAGAAGATTTACCGCCAGAACTGACTTCCTGGTGGCTGACCCTGCGCGAATGTTTAGCCCTTGGGTCGAGCCATAGTGGTGAAGTGGTATTTCAATTAAATATCCCAGTGACGGCCCAACCTGGACTGTATGAATATACGTTAGTCATCGATGCGGCCCAGCATTATCCTGAAGAAACGCCAATTCGCTACCCCCAACGGTTGCAAATTCTTCCGGCAGTTCAGGATGCCACCTCTACCAATGATCCGAGTTTCATTGTTCAGCCCACGACGCAGCCCAATAAACCGATTCTATTACAACCGGGCGGCGGTATCCCCATTCAGGTTTTGGTGCATAACCGTAGCGATCGGGTCGATCGATTTCGGTTAACCTGTCCCGATTTATCACCCAATTGGATCAATATTACCTATCCCCAGGCTGACAGTGGATTTGGGGTCATTCTCACTCCGGATAATCTGAAGCTGAATCCGGGAGAACAGGGATTGATCATCATGTTGATCGCCCCACCGATCGATGTGATCGCGGGAACTCAAGTGGGAACGGTGCAACTGCATTCAGAAAATTATCCCGATGTGATGATGAGTGATTGGGTTTATCTCCAGATCGTAGCGAATTATTTATTGCAAACTGAACTCCGCACGGTGATCAATAAAGTTCAACAGAAAGCCGGATTATTTCAAGTTCGGTTTACCAATTTAGGCAATAGTCCCCGTGACTTGTCCCTAAAGGTGAAAAATTTAGAAGAATCGGACCAATGCTTCTATCATCTCGATCGCCAGAAAGTCCAGGTCGCACCGCAAGCGACGATCGGCATTGATCTCACTGCCCAGCCGTTGTATTGGTGGAAACGTCCAATGTTTGGGAGTCCTAAACTCTATAACTTTGCGGTCGAACTGGAAGATGATCAACAATTGCCCTTGCCCAGCGATCGATTGACCAGTTTTGTTATGTGGGAGCCGCGTCCTTGGTGGCAGTTGTTGCCTGTGGTGGTGTTGGTCCTTTTAGGCATTGGATCATTTATTTATTTGATTTGGTGGCTGTTTATTCGGATTCCAGAACAGCCGAAAATTGTTGAATTTGCACCAGAAGCGAGTTTATATCAGGCATTAAACGATGATGCTGTGCGGTTAAGCTGGCGCATCAGTCAACCCACTCGGCTGAAAACTATCACCATTCAGGGCGCAGCACCCGATGGCAAACCCATGGTGTTACCGATCGTATATGACCTGAGTAAAGGATTACCGGAGGAGTTGAAACCCTATTGCAATCTTCAAGAAGAATTGATATGTCGTAGTGTCCGCACCAGTGCGCTGAAACCGGGCGATTATATATTTTCGATGACGACCGTTGCCCGTGAAGGTCGCGGTGCCGCAGGTGATACTCAGAAAACTGCGCCCGTCAAAATCGAAGCTATCCCCAAACCCCAAATTATCGGATTTAATTCCACCCAACCTGTCTATCAAGAAGCAAGTTTAACGCCAATTCTCACGGCGGCGGCTAGTCCAACAGCCAATCCAACAGCTAGTCCACCACCCAGTTCAACAGCCAAACCAACAGTCTCATCTCAAGTGTCTCTCAATTGGACGATCGAAAATCCTAAACAGATCAAAGCCATTCACCTCGTCGGAAAGTCCCCTGAAGGCGTTGTCTTGAGTCCTTTGAGAACCTTTGATTTCAGTAAAGGGATTCCCAAACAACTGGCTCCTTTTTGTATGATCAAGAAGCAATTGACTTGCAGAAATGTGCCTACGGGCGATCGTAAACCGGGCAATTATATCTATGAACTTGCCGCGATCGGTCAAGGTGAAGGCAATATCGCCACTCAAAAAACGGATGTAATCAAATTCCTCCCCAAATCCGCCCGAATTCTGAAGCTAACCATCAATGGTCAACCTGCTAATCTCCCCAAATATGTCGTCCCGATCGGCCCGAATCAGGGTATCAGTACGATTCTATTAGCTTGGGAAATTGAAGCGAGTGAAGGTAGTAAAGTGGATCTTCTACCTGCGCCTGGAAGTATTCCGCTCAAAGGATCCTTACCTTTTCCGCTTAATCCCACCCCCGGCAGTTTGACGTTAACCTTACAAGTGACTAGCCCCACTGGAGTCCCCCTCGCCCGATCGATCGTGATTGAAACCTACGATCCAAATGCCAGCGATCCCTCAGTCAAAGCGGCAGCGGCTGCCGCTGCCGCCGTAGCAGCAGCAAATAAACCTCCTAAAGCCGCCGCAGCCAGCGGTGGAGCCTCCGGAGAACCCACACCCTCCGTCCCAGGACAACTATCCCCGATCGAACTCCCTCCCCAATCCAACTAAACCCGCGTGATAGAGAATTAAGGGGAAAACCCACTATCGACAATCTCCCTTCTGACCATTAGGCATCGTCGCCTCACAGAAATTCGTAAAATTCACCTCAATTCCCGTCATCGTCACCTGCTCTAAAATCGCCTTTGTAAAATTAGTTTGACTCAAATTCGCCCCCGTCAAATTTGCCCCTTTTAAATTCACAGTCGTCAAATTAGCATCCGTCAAATCGGCTCCCGTCAGATTTGCCCCACTTAAATTCGCCCCGGTCAAATTCACCCGTCTCAAATTCGCCCCACTCAAATCATTCCCCGCCAAATTTGTTCCCTTCAGATTCAAACCACTCAAATCCGCCCCCTTTAAATTCATTTTTCGCAGATCAGCGCCCTCTAGCTCACTCTGACGCAACTTCCCACCGGATAAATCCACCCCGGTCAAATTCGCACCCCGCAAATTCGCGCCACTCAAGTCGATCGCTGCCAACGTCGCACCTTGTAAATTCGCAACAAACAAATTTGCACCCTGCAACTCGGTCTGACTTAGGTTAGCCCCCACCAAATTCGATCGCGATAAATTACTCCCCTTCAAATTCGCTCCTGTCAAATCCGATCCTGCCAAATAGGTATTACGCAAATCGCCCTGCATAATCTTGGAACCATTCAGTTTCGCACTACGAAGATCCGCCGATCGTAAATTCACCCGTTGCAGATTCACATCACTCAGTTTCGCTTCCCGAAGATCACTAATAAAAAAGCTAGATTTTGATAACTGCGTCTTATTAAAATTTGCCCCCATCAGCCGCGCATCTTCCAGAATTGCACTCGACAAATCAGCCCCTTCCAAATTCGCCCCGCGCAAATCACTCCCCGTCAAATTCGCCCCCGTCAAATCGACCTTACTCAAATCTTGAGTCCCCGCCCCACGATTCACCAATTGATGCACTAACTTCCATTTATCACTTAAAACCGTATTCTCATTAATCAGCACCTTCTTGAAATTCGCCCCTTCAAATTTCACCCCATCACAATGCGCCCCCTCCAAATTCGCCCCGCGCAAATCCGCACCTGTTAAATTCGCGAGATCCAAAAATGCCCCGCGCAAATCCGCCCCGCGTAAATTAGCCCCGCGCAAATCCGCTCCGCGCAAATTCGCCTGCTGTAAATAGGCACCCTGCAAATTCGCCCCATTCAAGTCACAGCCTGGACATTGGCGGGTTTCTTTAATGGCATTCACATGACCCGTATTAGCCGCTTGTGCAGGTGAAGCAATTACTCCAGCAACGCTAAGGGCAATCCAAAAGCAAAGTGTCAGGCGTTTCATAGGGATTCAGTATTGGTTTTAGGATGGCGAACAACGTTATTAATCTCAACCATATCGAGTTTAAAATCAATTCTAGGAACAGTAAAAGATAGACAAATTTAGTCAAAATTCGATCGTGAAAATAGAAGTTGATTCACGATAGTTACATACGATAATACTAATACCCCATTCGCGTTAGAAACAAGAGTTATGCGTTGTTGGTTTAATTGGCTCCCCCTCAATCGTTCTCTTAGTGTTTCTTTCAGTCTGTTTACAAGTCTTTTAACACTAGCCCCGCCCGCTGTGGCGCAATCTGCCATTCTGCAAGAAAAGCTGAAAGACTTCGACTATTGGTCCGATCTCTGTAATCTCCAAGTCGAAGGGGGGAAATATACTGAAGCACAACCTGCCTGCGAAGCTGCGATCGTCCTCCGCCCCAAATCTGCCATCACTTGGGCAGAACATAGCAATATCTTACTCAAACTCAAACAATATCCCGAAGCGATCGCCTCCGCAGAACAAGCATTAAAACTAGACCCCAAAACATCTCTGGCTCTCACCTATAAATGTATGGCCCTCGCCGCCCAGAAACAAACCGAAGATGCCTTGGATGCCTGTACCGAAGCCTTACGCCGCGATGGAAATTGGGGACGAAAATCTCCGGCATTAGCTTGGCGCTATCGTGGAATAATTCTGGGATTAGCGGGCGACTATGACAAGGCCGTGCTGGCCTACGATCGTACCCTCTTGCTCGAACCCAAGGATTCCTTGCCCCTCACCGATAGATGTTACGCACTGTTGCAGTTGAAGCGTCCCGAGGACGCCTTGACCGACTGCGAAGCCGCCCTCGCCGGGAATAACCGCTGGGAAGATAAATCTCCAGCCCTGGCTTGGGCCTATCAGGGCGCTGCCCATCGTCAATTAAATCAACTGCCGAAAGCGATCGCGGCCTACGATCGTGCCATTCAAATCGATCCCAATAATGCCGAAATTTGGGCCAATCAAGGTCGTGTTTTAGAACTCCTTGACCAACAGACCGAAGCCCTCACCTCCTTCAACCGCGCCATTCAACTCAAACCGACCTATTCCCTCGCCCTTCTGGGACGTTGTGGCATGTTGAATAAACTACGTCAATATAAAGATGCCCTAGCCGCCTGTGATTTGGCGATTCAGGGGGAAGGAACTTGGCGAGAATTGGGGGCTGTGCAAGCTTGGGATCAGCGCAGTGTGGCACTCGTCGGCGCGGGACAGGCTGAAGAAGGACTGGCCGCTGCAAACCGAGCGACGGGAATGAAACCGGATTTTGCGGAAGCTTGGAATAATCGCGCTGTGGCGTTGTGGTATTTGGTGAAATATGACGACGCGATGCAATCAGTGAATCAATCGATCGCCCTTAAACCCGACTATGCTCCAGCTTGGTTTAATCAAGGGATGATTTTCCGCAGTCAAAAAGCCTACGAAGCGGCGATCGCGTCCTACGATCAAGCCATCCGTCTGGCCCCGAAAAATCCCCAGATCTGGACCAATCGAAGCGTCGCTCTTTGGCATCTCAAACGTTTTCCCGAAGCAGTTCGATCGGCAGACAGCGCTATTCTTCTTGATTCCAAACTTTTTCAAGGCTGGTACAACCGCGCGGTTTCTCTCAGTGCCATGAATAATAATCAGGATGCTCTTCTATCCTACGATCGTGCCCTCGCAATTAATCCAAAAAGTACCGATGCAATGACTGGAAAAGGCATCGCTATCGCAAAATTGGCTGAAGCGTCTGGTAAACCCAATATTGAAAAGAACACCGCCGCGATCGCCATTTTGCAAGAATCTCTCCAGCTCAATGCCAATCAACCCCTCGCGAAAATGACCTTAGATTCACTCATGAAAGTCAATGCTGAAGCGATGGCGAGTGCTGCCGCGAAAAAATCTGAAGCTAATCAAGAAAACCAACCCATTAACAACAATTCCCCACAATTCCAACTCCCCCCGTTCAACCCCTCACCCAGCAAGCCCTAAAGTTCCAGGCATTAATCTTTGCTACATTAATCTTCGCTAGTGGGCTTTTCAGAAAGTCCGTGTTTGAACCCGTGCAGTTATATCGGGGGTTAACCCTAATCCCCAATCATCGGAACTAATCCCGTTTGTTTTAATAGCTCCTGGCCTTCTTTCGTCCGCATCATTTCAGCAAACTTCAGTCCCACCAACGGACGATCGTTCCGACGAGGATAAATTACGGCGATCGGATAGGCTAAGGGATATTGATTCGATCGAAAGGCATTGGCATTTAATTCATAGCTGCCTTTTCGATCGCAGAGATTGGTACTCGGATCAATGGGATCTCGCGTCTTCACCGTCAAATTTGGCATTGGAGTTTTTTTCGCATTTGGATCTGGTTTTTTATTGCCATCATTCTTAACAGGTTCCGAGATATTCTTCATCACGATCGGCTGAATCGCATTCTGTCCAGGAGCTTGAATCGCCAACGGATAGACAGAACATTGACCAAATACCCGACTAAACGGCGCAAAACCAATACTTCCAGTTTGATTCGATTCAAAATCTCGCAACACCGATCGTAGGAGTTCAAAGAAGTTCGCAGACTTTGGGACTGATTTCAACGACGAATCACTTCCCGAAAATACACGCTGTTCAAATAATGCCGAAAGTTCTGTATCATTTGACTGATAAGGCTTAACGGGCAAATTCGACGTTGTTAACATTTTCCAATTGTTGACCTTTCCGCGATAAATTCCCTGCAACTGTTCCAAAGAAATATCTCCCTTCAGTGCCTTCGGCAAACCCTGTTCCCGTTGAGAATAACTAAAGGACACAAACACCGCTAATGCGTCATAGGCGATCGGGTGTGCTTCCAAATCCTCTGGCAAGGGTTGACCAACGGGGGCGATCGCAAAGGCTGCTTTTCCCGATCGAATGTCAGCCAACGCCACTTCCCAAGAGGGGGAAGGCTGATAATTAAGCATAAATTGCGGCTGAGCGGCCTTAATTTTTTTCTCTAATGTCTGTCCAGACTCAATTAAATCCGCAGTTTGTAAGAGATATTGCCAAGTCCCATCTTGAACGGCGGTATAGCGAAATTCACCCACTGGAATCGCGCCAACATCCTTCATCTCTGCCAGAACCGGAGCATTGTTAGCTGCAACGATCGGTTTCTTAAATTGCTTCTCTAATTCCATCAGCCCCAATCCCACGACTAAAGCAGCGACTCCCACGAATGCCAGACGTGCCCACCATTTAGACCGTCCAGCAATTTCGATCTCCTGAACATCGGGCGCTTGGGTCGGTGCTTCCACCGGAATTGCTAATAACGCCTGTCTTGCTACCGCCGCACTTTCAAAGGGAAAATCTAGCCCCAGTAATCGCCAAATCACCGACTTCAACGCCAAAGTATTGGGTGCCCAATGTTCGGGTAATGCCGGATCTAAAGCCGTTCGTTCTGGTCCGATCGCCCCACCCTGAAGCGCAAAAAATCCAATATATCCGACATTGATTAAATCTTGAGCGATCGAAGATTGTTTGACTTTACCTAGGGATGTTTTGGAGATGTCTTCCCAGAGGGCCAAGTCACTGAGATATACAAAGAAATTGGAGGGTGTGAGAGTCGTTGTATCGATCGCCTTATGGGGACTATCAGATTGAACCAAGACGGTATCTAAATTCAGATTGCCATGGGTCAGACCAGATTGAACTTGACCGAGGGGGAGTTGAAACTTTTGTCCATGCAACACTTCCAGAATTTGTAGCATTTGGTTCAGTAACCGATGGACAATATCTGCTGGTAACGGGCCAGTTTGTTGAAGAATTTGACTTAGGGGAAGACTCGCCGATCGACCATCTAAAACCAAGTAGCAACGCTCATTTTTGCCATCTGACAAAACTTCGATCGGACTGAGAATGCGAAAATCTTGACTGGGACTGCCGACCAATGTCAACCCGGCCAAATTCTTAATTGCAGTCTGCCGAGCAATCTGCTCCTCTGAATTGAAATAGCGGGACGGCAGAACATACTCTTTAATTACGATCGGCTGTTTAGTATCCTGCTGAATCCCGGAATACAGTCTTCCACCTCCACGTCGCCCCAGGAATTTTTCAATACTATAGATCCCATTTTTTCCACGAATTTGGGTTTTCTCTGGCAAACTCGCGGGAAATTCACAACGGTTACAGCGGACCTGATCCAACGATTGAATGACTGCCGCGCCTAGAGCCGAATCCTGGGAATTATTTAGACCCTTTGCCAGATCGCACTCCAAGGGATTCCTGACTTTACAGGCATACTGAAGATAAAGAGTTTGCCCGGTCAGCCCTGAGGCGGGAACCAAGTTTTCGATCGGGAGAAGGACATCCTCTTCCGGCAATGGCGGATTGATCACATGGGACATTCCGGCAAAAAGCTGGGACTCAACTTTTTCGAGTGCGGGCGCTAGCCATTCTCGCCCTTTAAGGTCAAGATACTTTTGAATTTGGCGATCGCGGGGATAGCACTTAAGATAGCTTTTAACAAATAGCGCTTGGGCTTCAACAAATAACATTGACTCTGATGTAGAAAGGTAATTAGAACATACAGGAATACTGAACAGTTAAACCAAACTATAAAAAGTGTTTAATTCATATCACTCCACTATTTTTGTCTGGCACAAAGAACGTTGGGGGGAGGCGTTGAGAAACGTTCTCTATCCTTGGTCTCCCACAGTATCCACTGAATCCACTGAATGTGACGGTCCGAAGGATTAAAACTTGTCTCTATGGCTCAAATCATGAACGTTGATTCCTACAGTGCCCGGAGTCACAAGTAGTTCAAACCGAAACGCCCAAGGTCGAACTAGTCTGCGTCAGCAGCGATGGCAAAACACGATCGGCCATTCCCATCACCCAATCTAGAATCTGTTTTTTGCTGGTGTAGAATTGGGGACATCCGATCGTTTTTCCTCACCTACTGCCATGACTGAAGAACAAAAGCCCAGCGAACCTAAAACTGAAGAGAAAGACTCGATCGTTTCCAGTGGGCTGTTGCCTTGGAAGGTGGAACTGGGAAAAGTCTTGTGGAAATGGATTGTGGGTGGTGCATCGCTCGGGT
>JAPLHZ010000253.1 GCA_026389365.1 Cyanobacteriota bacterium | reverse complement strand
GACCTTAACCGTATTGAAAACTGTTGGGCTTGGCTGAAATCTCGTATCCGTAAACTCCTAAGGGATTCACCTAATCTTCATGATGCTATAGACTCCGTTCTTGCTCTTGCTGCGTCCTAACCTCACTGGCTATAGCTATAATAAAGTCCATTTGCTCAGTGCGACTGTGGATGTCGAGGAAGGCTGATCTAGCAACCTTAGCTTTCATCTCAGCATATTTTGAATATCCCTCTTTCTTATTTAACTCTTCCTGCTTTAGCCCTTTCCATTCTGATTTAAACTCCAAGTCGTATTTTAATTTCAACTTACGACCCACATAGTTTTTCACAAGCTGAAATACCATAGGTTCAATCTTCGTTGCCGTTTCGCTCATTTGTTTCTGCTCCTCAGTTAAGGCTTCGATTTTTTTACGGACATCCCGACGGAAGTAGTCATTTTCGATGCTCTCTTCATAGGGCAAGGTACAGAGCAGAGCATCAAAACCGCTGTACCAAGGTGAGCAGGGTCATTTCATTCTAGATTTAGGTGACGAGTTTATGTGGTTTCAGCCATCGAAGACGAAAATCTCTGATGCCTGGAACGGCGCGTTCTCGTAGATGCACAAAATGTCGAAATTTAGAATGAAACAGCCCTGAGGTCTATTGCCTCGGAAAAATCCAATTTCTGGCTGGGGAATCAAAGAAGCTAATTTGTCTTTTTCCCAAACTGGTAAATCTAATACTTCGAGGTTAAGATTCCTGTCAATAGTATGTAGTTTTAGGGAATAACTGGTTTGATCACCAGTAACGAAAGCGGCTTTCCCATCCAAATTGAAAATATCATCCGCAGGCATAAGCCTTACGCGATCACCTAAATCCTTGACGCTACCTTTAGTAATGCGGACATTACTGCCTTCGCTGCTGAGTTTGAGGATCGAGGCTTTGGTCGTAATGTAGTTGCGTTCCAAAGAACCATCTTTTGTGCGATGAGCATTATGTTCTTCCCAGATAGCCACGTAAGTATTTGTGGCAATACGTACTAATTTAGGATACTTGACAGTTTTGAATACCTCACCTTTAGCATCATCTTTTGTGGCTTTAGTAGGTAATCTAGTGGCATTCTCGAAGGGAACACCAAATTCTGTCAGCCAATTTACACCACCAGTTTTATAGGCTCGTTCGGCTAGCTCTCCTGAAGCAATCAGTTTGGCAGTATCTTGATTATAATTAGGCCAATCCCAACCGTCATTAGCAGCGTTGTAGTTGACAGTTTTACCAGTGCCAATGCTATTGACAACCCCTGTGGTATCTACCAATTTAGGAGCCTGAGAAATACTATTTCCATCGATTTTTTGTTCCGCTGGTGTGGCTTTCCAATTAACTTCCTGTTTGTCAAAGTCTTTTTTGACATGAATGACGGCTAAATCCCTAGGTCCCAATTCCCCACCAATACCAGTTTGCTCACCAGGGACGCGCAGCCCTTCCATTTGATGATCCCAATCTCGCTCGCTAGTGAATAGAACGAGATAACCATTGCCATCATCTACGCCTAAGGCAATGTTCCCTAATTCTGTATAAGTGCTATTACCGTTGTTGGTGCGAGCATAGACGGAACGCAATCGCTCAGCATAGGACTCAAACGGATATTTCTCTGTGGGGCTAAATTTCATCATGGAGATAGTCACTTCATGATCGCGATTTTCCAGCGCCACAAAATCTTTGCCATCAAAGATAATCCGATTATCAAAATTATGATGCCATAGGGTTTCTCTGGCACATGCTCCAGCATTAGTTTCTGGTTTAAGTAGATCTAGCAAGACATTGTGAGCATGTGCTGGTTGTATATTCGTGTCAATCATCAACTTACCCGCACCAACTGCAATTCGGGAACTGCCAGAGTCTAGGGGGCCTTTTGGGTTACTACAGGGCTTGTCATCTCCAACGAAAGCTTTGAATTCCCAAAATACCTGTTTGTTTTTATAAATTGTCATGCGCCGTTCATTCTCCCCTTGAGGATATTCGGCGGTCATGTAATAGATGTTTCCCTCATTATCTTTAGTAAATCCAGCTAACAGTCCGAATCCGGGTAATTCTTCCGAGATAGTAAACCATTACCGTTTTTAGTGAATTTTACCAAATGAAGTTGGGGCTTGGGTTGGGTTCCATCTCGCCAAACTACATCTAAGCTACCATCAGAATTAGGGTTCTCCTAGAATTGCCGTGGTCGGCATCCAGATATAGCGTTCATCGATTGGCTGTAAAATCAAGATGTTAGCCAGCAAGCGAGGGGCCTCATGGAGAATCAGATTCACATTCCACTCGATTTACCGGATGT
>JAPLHZ010000294.1 GCA_026389365.1 Cyanobacteriota bacterium | reverse complement strand
TCTCAAACGATTTCATAAATCAACCAGGGGACCGAAGAAACCGACGACCAAGAAGAAGTTTGATTCCAAGCATCCTCATGTGTCTACTGCAAGACTCCTCAAGAACCAATAGTACAAAAGATCACCTTAACAGGGGTACTTGAAGACCTTAAGGATATTCAAGAAGCCATTCACGCTACAGAGAGAATCTTTACTGAGTTGGAGATTCCCATAACGATCGAAGAAAGAGACGTATATACGACTGCTAGCATTGGGGTGGTTTTCGCTGCAAAGGATTACAGCACAGCCTCCGACCTACTACGAGATGCTGATATTGCCATGTATCGGGCAAAAACTAATGGCAAAGCCAGGTATGAAATTTTTGATGGTGAGATGCACAGGCAAGCCCTAAAACGAATGCATTTAGAAAACGATTTGCGTCGAGCCATTGACTGCCAAGAATTTGTGCTGCACTATCAACCGATCGTGGCTCTAGATACAGGATATCTAGTTGGGTTTGAAGCCCTGATTCGTTGGCAACATCCAAGCTATGGTTTGAGATATCCGGGAGATTTCATTGCCGTAGCTGAGGAAATCGGAGTGATTACCAGCATCAGCTATTGGGCATTACGGACAGCCTGTCAGCAACTGGTAACGTGGCAAACTACTTTTCCCGATCTTCCTGCTTTGAAGGTGAGTGTAAATCTCTCGTCACAAGATCTCAGGCGCTGCGATCTCGTTGAAGAAATCGATCGTATTCTGGCTCAAACCCGCTTACCAGCAACCTGCCTAACGTTAGAAATTACGGAAAGTATGCTCATTGACGATATTGAATCGACGATTGTGATGCTTACTCAATTGAAAGAAAAGGGAATTCAAATTAGTATTGATGATTTTGGCACGGGCTATTCATCATTAAATTATCTCCATCGTTTACCGATGAACAATTTGAAGGTCGATCGGTCTTTTGTAAACCAAATGCAGGAGGGAAAAAAGAATCATCGGATTGTCGAAACGATCGCGACCCTCAGTCATCAATTAGAACTTGTTTCGATCGCAGAAGGGATTGAGACATCCCAACAACTAGAGTGGTTACAACAACTAGGATATAAATTTGGTCAAGGATATTTATTCTCAAAGCCTCTCAGTCAAGATGTGGTGGAAGAACTTCTAGAAACTACTAATTTATATTTATTCCCCTAATTCAATAATTTAGAGAATAGGATCACAAGACCAACGCCGATTCAAAAGGCTCACCCCTTTTCCTGAATTAAATAGCCACACCGATGTTCACCATCCACTAACCAATGAGTGCGTTCCACTTGGCAACCGGAAAGGGCGATCGTAAACATCTCCAATTCATGACCACACACATTAGGAAACGTCTCCGCAATGTGAGAAATCGCGCAGTTGTATTCAGTTAAAACATATTTACAAATGCCACTCTCATCCACCAGATGACTCTCCGCCATATAGCCCTCTTGGAGCCTGAGCTTGACCAACGCCTGCACCCGATCGTTCAAGCTTCCATCCCCAATCCGATCGCGATAGGCCAACGCCTTACGTTCCCACTGATGCCGCAAAATTGAATCCATCTGCTCCGGACTCATCTGATCCGCTAACGATCCCAGCAACGACACCGCAAACTCATCCGAACGATCGGGCAACTGCGATCGGCCCTTACGACTCAGTGCATAAAGATGATTCGGTCGTCCTGCGCCCCCATGGAGCACCCGATGCTCTATTAATCCATCTGTTTCCAAATCCTTCAAATGTCGCCGAATCCCTTGCGCGCTCACCTGTAACTGCTGCGCCAAATCCGAAGCCGATACCTCGCCCTGTTTGAGCAACATCTGCAAAATATCCTGTTTTGTTGAAGGCTGTTGGGTTTGGGTCATGGGAGAAAAGTCTAGGCTCACAGCAACAGAAGGGCATCAATGTAAAATCGATCTTAACTTTGACAACATCTATGTTGTTAAAGTATACTAAAGTCTATCTGAAATTTAGGAAACATTCGTGTTGCTTTAATTATAAGATCAACATCTGCTGTTGTTTATCCTCAAATGTTGCGATAAGGTCATGAATCAAGCCTCCGAGAAAAACCTCGACCTCATGAAAAGCTTTGCCGAAAGTTATGCAAAGCGCACCGGAACGTATTTTTGCGTGGATCCGGGTGTTACGGCAGTCGTTTTAGAAGGACTTGCCAAGCATAAAGAAGACTTGGGGGCTGCACTCTGTCCTTGTCGCCATTATGAAGATAAGGAAGCCGAAGTTAAGGCAACCTACTGGAACTGTCCATGCGTGCCCATGCGAGAGCGCAAAGAATGCCACTGTATGCTCTTCCTGACCCCGGATAATGACTTCGCGGGAGACATGCAAAGCATCACCACTGAAGAGATTCGCACGCTGACGGCCCAAGGTTAATTGCCTCAAAGCTAATCCGATCGTCCATTTGTGTCATCCCAACCCAGCAAACCCACCATGACTTCTACGGTTCAAACCCTCGTCAACCAACCTTATAAGTACGGCTTCGTCACCGATATCGAATCCGACACTATTCCTCGTGGTTTAAGCGAAGACATCGTGCGTATGATTTCGGCGAAAAAGGAAGAGCCAGACTGGATGCTAGAGTTTCGGCTCCGGGCCTATCGTCTTTGGTTGACGATGGAAACGCCGGAGTGGGCACATGTGGACTATCCGGCGATCGACTACCAAAACATCATTTATTACTCGGCTCCCAAGGTTCAAGCCAAAAAGAATAGCCTTGATGAAGTCGATCCCGAATTGTTGGCGACCTTTGAAAAATTAGGGATTTCGCTGTCTGAACAGAAGCGTTTAACCAATGTGAATGTTGCGGTAGACGCAATTTTTGATAGCGTTTCCGTGGCGACAACCTTTCGCGAGAAATTGGCAAAAGATGGTGTGATTTTCTGCTCTATCTCTGAAGCTGTCAAAGAACACCCTGAATTGATTAAAAAGTATTTGGCGAGTGTGGTGCCGATCGCGGACAACTACTACACGGCATTGAATGCGGCTGTTTTTAGTGATGGCTCATTTGTATATATTCCCAAGGGTGTGAATTGCCCAATGGAATTGTCTACTTATTTCCGAATTAATAATGGTGATTCAGGTCAATTTGAGCGCACATTAATTGTGGCTGAAGCTGGCTCAAAGGTTAGCTATCTGGAAGGGTGTACAGCGCCAATGTATGACTCCAATCAATTGCACGCAGCGGTTGTGGAAATTGTGGCGATGGATGATGCCGATGTTAAGTATTCCACGGTGCAGAACTGGTATGCGGGCGATAAAGATGGGATTGGTGGAATTTATAACTTTGTGACGAAGCGCGGGCTTTGTAAGGGCAAAAATTCTAAGATTTCCTGGACCCAAGTGGAAACGGGATCGGCCATTACTTGGAAATATCCGAGTTGTGTTCTTGTTGGTGACAATTCGATCGGTGAATTCTATTCTGTTGCCTTAACTAATAACTATCAGCAAGCCGACACAGGCAGCAAAATGGTTCATATTGGTAAGAATACGCGCAGTACGATCGTCTCCAAAGGCATTTCCGCAGGGCATTCAAAAAATAGCTATCGTGGTTTAGTAAAAATTGGACCAAAGGCGACGGGTGCGCGTAATTATTCGCAATGTGACTCGATGCTGATTGGCGACAATGCTGAAGCGAATACTTTCCCTTACATTCAAGTGCAAAACAATGGCGTGAAAGTCGAGCATGAAGCTTCTACCTCAAAAATTGGCGAGGATCAATTGTTTTACTTTGCCCAGCGTGGAATCTCTGCGGAAGATGCAGTGTCGATGATGATTAGCGGTTTCTGTAAAGATGTGTTTAATCAATTGCCCATGGAATTTGCTGTAGAAGCAGATAAGCTGTTGGCCTTGAAACTGGAAGGTAGTGTGGGATAAGGGTCATGACACCAACGATCGCCTCTAATAAAGTTGATTTTCAGCAATTGATTCGTCAATTTAGTTTAAAGGTGACTCGTGAGCTGAGTTTCTTTCCTGAATGGCGTGAAGAGTTGCCGGAAATTAGCGAGGGCGATCGTGTGGTTCTCGATCGGGTTCAGGCTGGGTTTTGGAATTCAGTTGAATATCCACCCTTTTCTGAGAAGCTTATTCAGATTTCGGTTTTAGGGCCACTATTGTTGCTGGCAGGTTTTTACGAGCCACCATTTCATATTCAAGCTGAAAAATCCATTGAAATTAGTGCGCCTGATGAGAATGGCATTATTGTCCGAGGTCGGATTGATATTCTAGTTCTCAAAGAGCAGGTTTGGGCTTTAGTGATTGAAGCAAAAGAGGCTGAGTTTTCCATAGAAGCAGGTGTATCTCAATTATTGAGTTACATGTTGGCAAATCCTGTGACAGATAAGCCGTCCTATGGATTAATTGCGAGCGGAGGTAGTTTTATTTTTGTAAAATTGCTTAAAGGTGAGACGAATGATTATGGATTTTCTAAGATCTATGAGATTCGTAATCCTGGAAATGATTTGTATGAAGTCCTTCAGGTTTTGAAAAAGATTGCTAACTTGTAAAACCTTATAGATAGGTTGGAGACTATGATTCAAATTAGCGTAGATGTTAGCGATACCTCACCCATAGTTCTTGTGGTGAATTAATTGGTTCAGGAAGTGACTTTATTTTTGTTAAACTAACACAGGATGAAACAGGTCCAAAATATTCGACCTCTGACCAGTTTGGGATGAGGCGATCGGGTGACTTATACGAAGTCTTTCCCATACTCAAACGACTTGCGAGAGGTGATGGATAATATCTATAGGCCCGATCGCGAACTATCTAAATCCATTCAAATAAACCATTGTGATTAACCCTAACGCCAGCACAATTTTATCGGTGAAAAACCTCACCGCCAATGTAGACGGAACCCAAATTATTAAGGGTCTCAACTTGGAAATTAAATCGGGTGAAATTCATGCCATCATGGGGCCGAACGGTTCTGGGAAAAGTACGTTTTCTAAAATTCTCGCAGGGCACCCCGCCTATGAAGTCACGAGTGGCGAGATTATGTTCATGGGGCAGAATCTACTAGATCTCGATCCTGAAGAACGATCGCGCAGTGGTATCTTCCTCGCATTTCAATATCCCTTAGAAATTCCTGGTGTCAGCAATCGTGACTTCCTTCGCGTGTCTTGTAATGCCAAGCGCAAACATGAAAGCTTAGAAGAACTCGATCCCATGGATTTTGATGACTTGGTGTATGAGAAATTAGAATTACTGAAAATGGATTCAGAGTTCCTCGATCGTGGTGTGAATGAAGGCTTCTCCGGTGGTGAGAAAAAACGTAATGAAATTCTTCAAATGGCACTACTAGAGCCAAAATTAGGCGTTCTCGACGAGATTGATTCGGGATTGGATATTGACGCTCTGCGGGTTGTGTCTAGTGGTGTCAATGCGTTATCAAATGAAAACAATGCCATGTTGCTCGTGACTCACTACCAGCGTTTATTGGATTACATCACCCCAGATTACATTCATGTGATGGCAGAAGGCCGAATTCTGCAAACCGGAACGAAGGAATTGGCATTGGAATTGGAAGCAAAAGGCTATGACTGGATTTTGGAAGGTGCAACAGTATGAGCATTGAAGTGAAATTACAAGGTCACGAACTGACGGATGCGGAAGTCAATCCGACGATCGCAGCCAGCAAAGCCCAAATTAAAGTCGATCGGACCGCCTATCTCACCGATTTAGTTAAACTGCGAAATCCTGAGATTCCCGATTGGATGCAACAGACGCGGGACCATGCCAGCGCGATCGTCCAAGAACTTGCCATTCCCTCATCACGGGACGAAGATTGGAGATTCACCGATTTGTCAGCCTTGTTAGCAACGCAATTCAAATCGGTAACTGAACCTTCTGCCTTGGGATTTGAACAGATTAAATCCTACATGCTCCCTGAATCTGTCAATAGTCGTTTAGTGTTTGTGGATGGGGTTTATGCAGCGGATTTGTCGGCTGTTGATGATCTCCCCGAAGACACGTTGGTGGGAAGTTTGGCGCAAGTACAGGAATTTCTGCCCCAGGTTAGTGACTATTTTGCTAAACAACCGGGCGGCGAAGAAGTGTTTACAGCATTAAACACGTCGAGTGTGATTGATGGTGCGATCGTTTGGATTCCAAAGGATCAGATTGTTAATACTCCCGTTCATTTGTTGTTTGTTGCGACTGGAACAGCCGAATTTTTAATTCAACCGCGTGTATTAATCATTGCGGGTTCTGGAAGTGATGTGACTGTAGTTGAGGATTATGTCACCTTAAACGATCGTGCTTACTGCACCAATAGCGTGGCTGAAATTCAGGTCGATAATAATGCCAAAGTGAATCATATTCGCATTCAACGGGATAGCAAATCTGCATTTCACATTGGAAAAACGGCTGTCTCTCAAGCGCGGGATGGTCAGTATTCTGGGATTGCTGTGAACTTTGGCGGCGCGATCGCACGTCACAACTGGGAAATCTATTCTAATGGTGAACAAACCCATTCACAATTATTAGGATTAAGCTGGATAACCGACGATCGGACTAGTGACACTCATAGTTTGATTGCCTTTAGCAAGCCCCATTGCACTGCAAATCAAATCAATAAATGCATTGCCGATGATAAGTCTCACGGGATTTTTAATGGTCGTATTTGTGTTCCCAAACTTGCACAGCAAACCGATGCCAAGCAATTGAGCCGTAGTCTATTGCTTTCACCCAAAGCCCGCATTGATACGAAACCACAGCTCGAAATTGTGGCCGACAATGTGAAATGTGCCCATGGTGCAACCGTGAGTCAGCTTGAAGATGATGCTGTATTCTATTTGCAAAGTCGCGGGATTGATTCAGAATCGGCTCGGAAGTTGCTAACCTATGCATTTGCGACCGAAGTGATCAATGAGATTAAAGTTGATTCATTGCGGACAAAATTACAGGAAATGGTGCGATCGGTTACTGAGGCTTGAGGCGATCCCTAGTCCCTTAACAAGACGGATTTAGGGGGGCCTTTAGGGGGACCGAAAAATTAGGTTGACAATCTTATTTCAAGAGATTTTAGTATGTCCTTACTCTAGGTATATTTCAATCTCTTTTGAATCAATTTACAGCCAATAATCAGCTAATTTCTTCATCATCTAATGAAGAAATACATAATACTAAACAGCCATGTGTGGTCGGTTGATGGATAGTTTTTGCCTCATAAATCGCTCGATCGCCCGGTTTATAGGTAATTCCATTGCATGTAAAATCTCCCTCTAATACTAATACTGTTTCTCCGGTAGCATGACGATGGGACGGGAGTACGCCTTCAGTTGGAACACGTAAAAAGAATGCAACTTGACGATTGTTCACATCCACTTTCCATTTGGCATAAGTAGAGCCTTCTGGTGTGGATAAGGGCTGCCAGATTTTAATTGTATTTGCGATCCTAATTAATGATTCTATAGGTTTTAATAGCAGTCGCTGAAATTCCGGTGATGTATTAAATTCAGGCAATTGCAACCGTGCCATCAGCCTGGATTTTAGACTGGCAGGCAGAGGAACTAGTACAAGGCGGCTAAAGTGAAGGAACAAACTTTAGACGGCTAAAGCCTTACCTTTATAAGTCCATTTAAAAGGCTTAGCCATAGTGCGGTTGAAGTAGTCAATAAACAAGATAATGCGAGACTTCAGATCGGCTT
>JAPLHZ010000089.1 GCA_026389365.1 Cyanobacteriota bacterium | reverse complement strand
GGCGGACATCCGGTAAATCGAGTGGAATGTGAATCTGATTCTCCATGAGGCCCCTCGCTTGCTGGCTAACATCTTGATTTTACAGCCAATCGATGAACGCTATATCTGGATGCCGACCACGGCAATTCTAGGAGAACCTAATTTGTTAGCTGGCTTTATCGCTTGGTTAAGGAGCGGTCAAGACATTTGTGGTGAGACACACAACTTGATCATCCAGAATTTTGAGCAGTGACTTGATAAAAATGATGACTATGTGTATCATTACTATGTTCTTTGAGTCTATCTGTTCTCTCTGGGTTCACATGGTGTTAGACATACGATCGGCAAGACAGGTTTCTAGAATGCGGCAACGTGATTTGGCTGCTGCTGCTGGAATTTCTGTACATGAGCTTATGAAGCTTGAACGAGGGCTGGTAATTCCCTCTGAGAAGCTACTTTGCCAAATATCTAACTGCCTAGGTGTAGATGTTGACCAGATTGCAGTCGCTCAGAATAAACTTTTTGAAAACCCCTTGATAGGTGAAGGATATGTCACTGCTCGTCCCGAAAGCATCCAAACAATTCCGCGCAGAAAATCTCTCGACCGCACAAAAAGACCCGTCATTGATTTATTCTGTGGAGTTGGTGGCTTATCGTATGGGTTTGAGATGGATGAAGAATTTCAGGTTGTCGCTGGAGTCGATCTTTTAAGCGATCGGTTACAAACATTCTCAAGTAATCATGGTGCTGCTAACGCCTATGGGCAAGACATCCACACACTCTCTACCGATGTTTTAGAGAATGAAAACCCTCATCCATTCGTTGTTGTGGGTGGGCCTCCATGCCAAGGATTCTCGTCAATTCGTCCATTCCGAAACATTGAACGAAATGATCCTAGAAATAGTCTTGCACAGGAATTTTGCCGCATAGTTCATGACTTACAACCAGAATGGATAGTTTTTGAAAACGTAGTTGGGTTGCTTACGCATGATAAGGGAAAAACCTTTCAAGCCACTATGGAAGCGTTTGAGGAAATAGGATATCGAACAAGTGCTAAGGTTTTGAATGCTGCCTATTATGGCTTGCCGCAGTGCCGTGAGCGGTTAATTATAGTTGGTAGTCGAAAAGGAAAGCCTTTTAAGTGGACTTCGCCTACTCATTGGTGTGAGCATCGCAGTATGGCTGGACGGCAAGAGTTTGTTTTAAAGCCATTGGAAGGGCTGTTTGCTCAAGATTTACAATCTGCCGTTACTATTGATGAAGCAACTCATGACCTTCCTCAAATTAGATCGGGGAAACACGCTACAACCTACAGAAATGACATCGAACCTACACCATACGAATCTTTTATTCGTAATGGAGCGCAGCAACTAAAGATGCATGAAGCAACTACACATTCACCTCGAATGTTAGAGATAATTAAACACGCAGGAGATAACATCTATGCTTTACCTGAAGGAATGGTCAAAAGCGGTTTTAGCTCATGTTACAGTAGGCTAAATGGGGCAGAGCCGAGTGTAACACTGACAGTAAATTTTGTTCATCCAGCTTCTAATCGATGTATTCATCCACACCAGGATCGTGCTTTAACGCCGCGTGAAGGCGCACGATTACAGGGTTTTCTAGATACTTTTGAATTTTTCGGTACACGCTCTCAGATTGTTAAACAAATCGGAAATGCTGTACCACCTTTATTGGGACGTGTCATAGCGAAAGCGATCTTGGAAAGTGATTAGCTTCTTTCAAAAAGCTGCCGATAAGCCTGATAAATTTTGCCTTTGCGAGATAATGGAGCACGATCTAAATCGCAGTAGACCACTTGAAGGGTTTCCATACCCGCAGCATTCACAACAGCGGTTTTTCCTGAATCTCCTGCTGTATTGCTGATATTAAAATGCTCTAGGAGAAGATAACCACAGCGAATTTCCCAAATATAAGGCTTTGTACCACGTTGTACCACGTTGTTCCTTTCCAATTCGTAAGGAACCATCAGTCTGGCAAAGCACGTAGCGGCAGGTAAGGTAATGTCCTTCCTTCGCAAGGTGACCTTTGGGTTTGTTGGTTTCAAGAGCCATCTTTAATTCAAGATCAGGTGCTTGCGGAGAAATCCCAGTTGCCAATAAGTCAGGATATCTATGTGGACCATTACGTCTAAGTACGCCATTTGAGTGCTTAGCCAGTGCTGAAGCAAAAATATTTCCAATCATCGAAGATAAGTTTGCAAGCTCAACCGTTTGACTAAGAGGAAAAACTTCTGCGGTTTCAAGAGTTGTATCTATTTGGTCAAGGAGGTTGTAGGTATCTCGGAGTGCTTGCCTTAGCATCTCGTGAGTCAAGCCAATACTTTCTACAATATTCGTATTTAGGAATCCGTTTGAATCAGGTTCACGCATTACTCTGTCTCCTGTTCAAACTTGAGTAAATCAGCAGGTGAAACACCAAGAGCCTGAGCAATTTTCTGGATATTCAGAAGGCTTATGTTTCGCTCACCCCTCTCAACCCCGCCGATGTAGGTTCTATCTAACCCTGCTGCAAGTGCCAAGGCTTCTTGCGAAAGACCACGAGCTTGACGAAGAAGACGTACACGTTCTCCAAAGAGCGTTAAAATCATCCTATCTCCGCCGAAATGTTACGAGCACTTAACGCACACAGTAAACCTTCAAAGGTGACTATAAGTCTACGGACTATAAGTATCTTTTAGGGTGGCATTAATGTTTTGGTCTAAGCAACCAATAAGCTCACGTCCAGTTTCAAGCCAAATCCAAATGATGATGCCAAGCCAGCTAACAACCGTGTTGCAGCGGACGGTTTAGAGATATTGGTGGTGATGCAAAAGTTACTAGCCGCTGCTGAACACGAACGATAGGTAACTGACCTATAGCCCATGTATAGCCGATCGCTTTTTTGAGTTTTAACCGCAATTTTCTACAGCAAGACTATGACGATCGAACAGATATTAGGTGGACTATTGATTTTGACGATCGGCCCGATCGTGGGAACAATCAAACCACTTTGGCGAGACAAAACAAGCTGGGCTATTGCGCAAGGGCTATTGTGCGTGGGTGTGTCGAAGTTTTTATTCTCCTATTTGCTTCATGCCCAATTTTTGGCGACGGGAAGTTCTGAGTGGGCTACGGCTTGGGACATGATCTCGTTGATGGGGTTGGTGCTGGCCCGATCGTTCCGGGGCGATCGCGTAGATTTGTGGAGTATTGGCGGGGGGTATGGGTTACATGATCCAATTTCGGCTGGCCTTGCGGCCTTGCTCTCGGGTGCGGGAGTAATCTGTTTTCGGACTAATAAGCAGGGTCTCAAAGTCTTGTTATTGGCCATGATGCTTGTGACGGCGCTGCGATATTCGGCTAATCAACCGCTCCTTGTGATGACAGGTTTGCTTTGTACGTTGATTTATTGGAGTTATGAAAAGGCCGATCGATCGAATCCGTCCGAAAAAGCTAATCTGCCTGAGACTGAGTTGAAATTCTTTCGGGCGGATGCGGCGGTGATGACGTTGGACGATCGGGTGCTGCCGTTGCAGGTGGGTCAACCTGCGGTATATTTATCCCAATTGCGTCGATCGGGCTATTCTGTGCCTCAAGGTTGGATGGTTTATCCCGGTGATGATCTTGAAACGGTAATTGCTCTGGCTACTCCTACGGCTGAGTTTCCGGCGATCGTTCGATATTCTCATTTACTAGCTAGTCCCTTAGACGATCGGACGAAACAGGTATGGGAGAGCAAAAGTGATCAGGAATTGCGGACTGCTTTGTTGCAAGCATTTGATGGCGCGAAGGCTTCGATGGTGTTAATGGTGATGCCGAAGGTGTGGGCGGTGTTTTCGGGGGCGGTGCGCGAGGTGATGCCGGGTTATGTGTTGGTGACGTGCGGTCAGGAGCGGTTTGAGGTGCGATCGAAGGGACAAATTTCAGCCAATGTGAAAACCTATGAAACTCCCGATCGGCTGATTCGCGAGGTGGCGGAGTTATTGTCTAAGCTACAAAAAGAGTTTGGTGAGGACTATAAAAAACAGTTGGGTAGCGGCTTTGCTATTGATTGGATGCATGACGGCGAAACACTATGGATTTGGGATATTCGTGGGTTATGAATGCTGGATAAAGACTAGGTGGGTCAAAACTTGTTTGAATAGGGCGGGAATTACTGAAGCCGATCGCGTAGAACGGGACGAATGTTCGCTATTCTATAATGATGTTAAGTTGTGTTAATAAAGTTTATTGCATTCTCCTTCATCTGGGTTTAGGCGCGAGTCTATGAAGTGTGTTATCAATCGTCGAGCGAAATTCTCGGCTAGTCATCGCTATTGGTTGCCGGAGCTGAGTGAGGCTGAAAATGCCGATCGCTTTGGACCCTGTATGCAGTTTCCAGGTCACGGGCACAACTACACGTTGTATGTTTCGATGCTTGGGGATTTGGACGCAAATGGAATGGTTCTGAATTTGTCGGATGTGAAGCATGTGATTAAGCATGAGGTCACAGGGCAATTAGATTTTTCCTATCTCAATGAGGTTTGGGAAGATTTTCAGCAAACATTGCCGACGACGGAAAATTTGGCGCGAGTGATTTGGAATCGCCTGTCGCCCCACCTTCCTGTGGTGGATATCAAATTGATCGAAAATGAAAACCTTTGGGCTGAGTATCAAGGAAACGCTATGGAAGCTTACCTGACCGTTAGCACGCATTTCAGTGCTGCACATCGACTCGCACATTACGATTTGACCTTTGAGGAAAATTCAGCAATTTATGGCAAATGTGCTCGAATCAATGGTCATGGACATAACTATCACGTTGATGTGACGGTGATGGGTGAAATTCATCCACGTACGGGAATGGTGGTTGATTTGGTTGCGTTGCAAAATACAATTGATTCATTGATTATTGAACCGATGGATCATTCATTTTTGAATAAAGATGTTCCCTATTTTGAACGTGTTGTTCCGACAGCGGAGAACATTGCGGCTTATATGGTAAAAACATTGCGCGGCCCGATCGCTGAGTTGGGTGCGAAGTTGCACAAAATTAAGCTCTATGAAAGCCCAAACAATGCTTGCGAAGTCTATGCGAGTTTCTTGCAAGATGCGACTGAGGTCATTCGTGAACCTGAGTTAGCTGTAGTTTAATCTAGACTTTTAATACATCTGTGACGATCGGTTGGAGTAGTGTTTTATTCCAACCGATCGTTCTATTTTCTATTTGACTCATACAGCTGCGAAACGAAAAAACTACGATCGCTGCACCATCATTTCCGTCAGGCGCGATCGTCCCTGTTTGCTAATTCCAACTAAACGAATGTAATCACGATCGTGTTCCATTAAACAAGTTTCTAAAGCCGCGATCGCATCACTCGCATTGCCTTCAAAGGTTCCACAACAGGTCCAAGATCCAGTTTGGAATCGCCGTTTATCGACATATTCAATGCCCACGCGATCGCCTTGGCTTAGAATTCGATTGATTTCGCTGACGACATCGGGAGTTACACGAGTATTCGAGCTTTGACCGATCGGGCTAGACGATTGAGGCGTTGGAGAATGATTTACGGGTTCAGACGATCGGGGTTTAATCCCTTGATTATATTCTTCAACCAAGCGAAGTTCTTGAATTCGTCTTTGCTCACGAACAATAGAATTGCCTACTTCAATCAAATGATTCAATCCAAAATCAGGACTTTTGAATTCTGGTTGTTTTTCATTTGAATTGACGATTCTATTTGATAAGCCCTCTAAACCAACTGTACGAATGAATGCGGAAACCTGTTCATCATAGAGCCGCGATCGCAATGCACCATAGAAGTCGATCGATTGGGTGGGGAAAATATCAATCAGCTTTGCAACATCACCTTCACTGACGCGATCGCCGGAAAATATCCCAAACACAATGCCAATCCGATTGTCTCTGGTGGGTTCCCAATAGTATTTCTCCATTCGGCCATCTCGAACCAATGGCGCATACAAGGTCGAAAAATCATTTCCGGTGATAATGGGAATACGTTGAGTCGGAGATGCGTCATAGCTGCCAGGAAGTTGCACATTGGTTGGTGTGTCGGCAATGTTCATTAAGGTGCCATTAACCAATTGCGTATTAACGGTGTATTGGGTCATTTGATCGACACGTCCAATGCCCGCATCAATATCCTGAATCACCAAGACTGCCATCTTCCCGCGCACCTTCACCATTTCGCCTGCTTCCCGATAGCGCATTCGGATCAACCGTGCTGGATCGCCTGCATCAGGACTTTCGAGTTCGCCCGCTGACATTTGTACAACCGAAAGGGCCATTTTCTCAAATACCAGATCGCACTGAAAGGTCTTGCCTTCTCCTTTACGACCGTGAACACCGAGAATTAAGGGGACTTTGACGTTGGGGAGGTTGAGATAATTTTTGGTGATGTGAATGGCGAGCTTTTCGAGGAACGCGGGTGCGATGTAGAACGCCATGACACAAAACCGATCGAAGTACAGGTTAATTATATCAGGTCAGAGAGACGGCGCTAATGTGTTGACAAATGGTGGGATCGCTTGAAGCAGTAGGCGGAATGTTCGAGACTCGAGCGCGAAAGGTTTCTAGTTCTTGTTTAAAGGCGATCGCACTTTGAATTTGTTGTTCTAAATGTTCAATTTTTTCATTTAGCAATTTGTCAACCAAACTACAAGGTGATTCTCCTGTGCTGCGAAAGTTCAGAATGTTTTGAATGTCTGCCAAGCTGAAATTCAGCGCCTGTGCTTTTTTAATAAATTGAACCTGTTGTAGTGTTTCAGGGCTGTAGTAACGGTAGTTATTGGCCGCACGATCGATCGGGATAATTAAGCCCAAACTTTCGTAATAGCGTAAGGTTCCGACGGAGACGTGCGATCGTTTGGCAAGGTCTCCGATTTTGAGCGGTTGAGCGGTAGTTGTATTCATGGTTAGTGGGTCCGATCGTACTTTTTTATTGTAAACCCTATAGTCGGCTAGAGAGTCAAGGGGACTAATCCACTTTAAATTCTGATGGAAAGTATGATGAGCTGCGCTACGAGAAACGTCAAATATGAGGGCTAAGACTTCAAAAACAGGGTTGTGGGGCAGGTAGAACAAAGAGAGGGCAGCCCGTTCAGATAGATTCAGTTTTGCTGGTCTTAGCGCTCCTTTGGCGTTGACTCGATGTTTTTCAGATTCGAGGGATTCCTGTTGAGCTTGTTCAACTTTCTTAACCAAGGATTGAAAATGGCTGCGAGAAATTCCCATAAAAGGTATGAACAAATGGGGAGAGCTTTCGATATAATTGAGGGAATTTTTCATGAGATAGTAGCGGTACAGAATACTGTTTTACCATCTTTTTTTGGCTCAATTTAATTTCTGGAAAGGTCTTATGAGCTTCTCAATCTATATTCTGACCTTTAATGAAGAACTCGATATTGGGCCTTGCATTGAATCGGTTATTCAGTCTGCGCGCCGATCGGATATTGATACTAATACCTTGGACATTGTGGTGATTGATTCATTGAGCAGCGATCGGACTTGTGAGATTGCAAGCAGATATGGTTCAAAGTATCCCGTGCGGGTGATTCCCCATAAATTTGAAAGCCATGGATTACAACGCACTTGGATGATTCGAGAAGTGGAAACGCGCTATGACTGGGCCTATATTTTAGAAGCCGATGAACGAATGACACCAGATTTATTTAATGAATGTCGCAATACGGTGGCAAATCCTAAACATGGTGGATACTTTGCCGCAGAGCGTGTGATGTTTATGGGAACCTGGATTAAATACAGTACGCAATATCCGCGCTATCAAATGCGACTTTTTGATAAGCAAAAGGTTTGGTTTAGCGACTATGGTCATACTGAACGCGAAGAATGTGAATGTACGACGGGCAATCTTAAAGAAACTTATACACATTTTACCCAGGGAAAAGGCTTTGAACGGTGGTTTGATAAGCACAATACTTATTCTAGTAATGAAGCAAAAGAGACGGTAAAGCAATTACAAAATGGTCGAGTGAATTGGCGTAATTTGGTATTTGGGAAAAGCGAAATCGATCGTCGCCATGCCTTAAAAGATTTATCCCAACGTGTTCCCTTTCGGCCTGTATTGCGTTGGTTCTATATGTATTTTGTCTTGGGCGGCATTTGGGATGGGCGTGCAGGCTTTGTCTGGTGCACGTTGCAAGCGTTTTATGAATATATGATCGTGTTGAAGGCTTGGGAAATTGAGAATCTTCCAGTACCAACATTGGAAGATTCATTAGCGGTATTAGAACAGTCACTAAATCAGCCCACGATCGAAGTTCGGGCTAGACATTAAAGTGTTAGTGGTCGCGATTGATCGCCAGAGATTAAGAGACTATGTTGGTAAATTGAATTCAAGTCCAAAAGCGGTAGGTAGAGCGCATTCATTGTTTAGTATTATCCACCGGGGATTTTAATCCCAGAAACTAAACCGTTACGATCGTCACCGCAAATTTCTTGTTTTTCACGACTTCTTTAGTCGTCACTTTTACACCGGGACCAAAGAACTTTGTCATTTGTTCTTCTTTTGCTTGCCACACTTCATTAGGAATTTCCAACGAGCCAAAGGTCAAAACCAAAGCATAGTTATCGCCGATCGCCGCTTCTTCTAGACTCAGCAAGGTTGGATGTTCGTTGTCTTCCTCAGATTCTAAACCCAGTTTCTCTAGCACAGGTTCTAAATGAACCGACATCCCATACTGATAACGAGTCACATCTAGAATAATCTGAGTTTGGGTCTCGGTAGCCTTATTACGAACAGCATCCACCTCTGGAGCCGGAACCACGATGGGGACAGGTGGCAATTCCGTCCCCTTTAGCCCCAACCCAACCACACTCATCGGCACCCCAATCAGTAGTGCCACAGTGGAGGGAATGGTCGTATTTTTCAAGGCATAACAGCCACCGACAAAGGCGATCGTTACGCCGATGGATAAAAATACGACTGCCCAACGAATTTGACGAATAAAGCTAAGCATGGGGTGCAGGAGAAAAAGACCTCCCAAATTATCCAATATTCTCGTAATTTTTATCTGAAATCTTGCTCAGGTGAATTCCCAACAGCTAGAAAACGCACCTGAGCGATCGGCTCTATGGCTTACCTACCCCTTGCCTACGTCTTAAATTAAGCCATCACATTTGGCCATGTGCAAAATCAAGTCAATTACACGATTTGAGTAGCCCCACTCGTTGTCATACCAAGCCACGACTTTGAAAAACCGATCGTTCAGCTCCATACCTGCGCCCGCATCCAAAATGCTGGAATGGGGATTGCCTCGGAAATCTGTGGATACAACTTGCTCATCGGTGTAATCCAAAATACCCGCAAGTCCATTGGTAGATTCGGCTTTCAGGGCTGAACAAATCTCTTTATAACTAGTGGCTTTTTCGGTTTTGAAGGTCAAATCCACCACCGAGACATCAGGCGTGGGAACCCGGAAGGCCATGCCCGTCAGCTTGCCTTTAAGTTCTGGAAGCACGAGGCCCACTGCTTTGGCCGCTCCGGTGGACGATGGAATAATATTTTGCCCCGCGCCGCGTCCGCCCCGCCAATCTTTGCTGCTGGGTCCATCGACCGTGGGCTGAGTCGAGGTCATGGCATGGACCGTGGTCATGAGTCCTTCAGTGAGGCCGAATTGGTCATTGATTACTTTTGCGATCGGAGCGAGACAGTTAGTGGTGCAGCTTGCATTAGAAACAACCGTATGGGTCGCAGGATCATACTCATTGTGATTTACGCCCATGAGCAAGGTTTTTACCCGATCTGGATCCTTCGTAGGTGCGGAGATGATGACTCGCTTTGCGCCGGCTTTGAGGTGTTTTCCAGCGGTCTCAAAATCTGTAAACAATCCCGTTGCTTCCACCACATAATCCGCATTGAGCTTGCCCCAAGGGAGTTCTTCAGGATTCCGAATGGCGCTACAGGGGACGAAATGATCGCCCATTTGAATCCCATTTTCCGTCGCCTTTAGGTGCCCAACGTAGGTTCCGTGGGTGGAGTCATATTTGAGCAAATAGGCCAGGTTATCCGGTGGGACAAGATCGTTAATTGCGACAAATTCTATTTCAGGATGCTGTAATCCAGCACGGAAAACTAAGCGGCCAATCCGGCCAAATCCATTAATCGCTACTCGAATGGTCATGATTGGTGACTCCTAAAAAAGGGATTACTTCCCCGTATTTATTCTGATGGGTGAAGTATTAATCCATCCTGAGACTCAGGCTACAGTACCTCTTAGGAAAGACCTTGAATTCGTAATCTTTTCATTCGATTGCTTAGGTAGTTCTAACAAATTTTGACGAATAATGTAGGGGATCATACTAAATTTGATCATTCCATTTAATTTGCATCTGGTTTTAATATTCAATACGCTTTATAGCAAGCTGGATTCAAAACGTTACGTTAAATTAAATGCCTTAATTTTATGGATGATTCATTCGAGAAATTGAGGAGGAATTGATAGCTCGATCGTCTTAAATTTAGTAGTTTCAATACTAGGAATTTCCTACTTTAGAGGTGGGGATCAGGCGATCGGGCGTACCAAAAATTTGGTATACTAGGCGCTAATATTGACGTGGTAGGTTTGAACCCCCTAGATGTCAACTTATCTAGTCAACATATCTAAATTGTGGCTAAATTGGTCCGATCTATTTCCTTGTAATGAACGCGCAAACTTTGTTGAAAAACCTTAAAGCTTCTCCTGTGCTCTTACCCATCGGTGGGACCATCGCGCTCATTGCGGGAGGCAGCATCGCATTCTGGGCGCTCACCCGATCCAATTTCGCACCGGGCAGTCTTCCGATCGGTTCAAATGTGATCCCCGAGGATGCCTTGATGGTGGTATCTACAACCACAGAACCCGAACAGTGGCAACAACTACGCGTCTTTGGAACTCAGAAAAGTCAGGAATTCTTGGACCAAAATATTGCTGAAGTGCGCGATCGATTTTTGTTTGATAATGGTTTAGATTATGAACGCGACATTCAGCCTTGGGTGGGTCGTGAAGTGAGTTTTGCATTGCTCTCTCCCCAAGGTGAAACCCAGCCTCCGGCAGACAGCGCACCTGTTCGTCCGGCCAATCCTCAGCCTGCGCTATTGGTGTTGCCGATTCAGGATGGCACAAAGGCAAGGCAAGTCCTAGGTAAATATCGTGACGGGCAGCAATGGACTAAACGAACTTACAAGGATGTGGAAATTCAGGAGGGCCAAGTGGGGAAGGCGAATAAAACGCTAGCGATCGCAGCCCTTGACGGGAAATTAGTCGTTGTGGCAAATAGTCCAAGAGCCATCGAACAGGCGATCGAAACCTACAAAGGTAGCAAAGCGATCGCCACCTTACCAGGGTATAGCAACGCTCTTGGCCAAATCCAAACCGGACCCAGCTTTTCGACTATTTACCTAAACTTGCCCGCTATGGCCCAACAAGGTGGACGCCCGGTGCGACCAAATCCCAAAAAAGAGATGTCAACCCAAGGCTGGGTCATGACCACTACGCTGCAAAACGATGGCATTCAGGTGAAAAGTGTCCTTTGGCTCAAGCCCGATAGTCAAACCAAATTTTCCACGGATAATAATGCTAAAACCATGGCGACCCGGCTTCCGGCTGACTCCGTCATGACTGTGGCGGGTGGAAGCTTTAAGCAATTCTGGACCAATTACAGCCGGGACTATGCCACAAATCCAATTAAACTTCTAGATCCTGCCAGCTTTAAACAGGAAATTCGGGGCGCGATTGGGATGGATTTGGAACAGGATTTCGCGAATTGGATGGATGGCGAATTTTCCTTAGCCTTACTTCCTGTGCCATCAGGCAGTTCACAGGTTAATCCGGTGGGTGTCACGATGATGGTGCAGGCTAGCGATCGGCGGGCGGCGGAAAAAGCCTTGACCCAGCTCGATGAGACCATGGGGCGCAAATATAATTTCAAAATCGAACCCAACAAAGTCGCGAATCAAGATGTTGTTTTGTGGAAAATGCCCAATGGCGAAACCAGTGTCACCCGAGGCTGGTTGGACAACAACATTGCGTTTCTGACCCTAGGCGGACCCGTTGCGGCGACATTCTTACCACGTCCGGCGAATCCGTTGGTCAATCAACCGATGTTCAAACAAGTGACATCTGATGCAAAGACGGCGAAAAGTGGGGAGATTTTTATTGATCTTGAAAAGGCTGCGACTTATCAAGATTTGCCGCTATTACGATCCCCCTTAAGTAATTTACTCTGGACCGAAGCCATTCGATCGATCGGCATTACTACGGCCAACACCAGCGATCGGACCATTCGCTACGATGCCATTGTGCTACTTAAAAAAGGTGCGACTCCCGGCGTTCTACCCAGCCCTACGGCCAAAATTATCTCACCACTACCCACCACCTCATCGCCAGTACCGAAGAAAAAATAAGGCGGTGCAGTAAACATAATTGCAGTGCGAGGATGCCCCAAGGTTCAGTGATTCATATGCTATAGATAGGGGAATTGATTACTAAGAATTAAGGGCACATCCATGAAGAATGTCATTTACGATCAATACCGCAAACTGATTCGCAATTCTAAATATCGTTGGATAGTCATTATCGCCTCCATTGCTTATATTGTTAGCCCTGTTGACCTATTGCCGGAGTTATTTACCTTTCCAGTTGGGCTAATTGATGATGGCCTAGTGGCGACGCTGTTGGTGACGGAGGTAGTGACGATTCTTACGGAAAAAATGAAGGCGAAAAAAGCAGGTGGCTCCAGTGCTGGTTCGGATAATTAATGGACTCAGCTCTGTCTGAAAACTATAATTTACTTCTATCACTTATCAAGGGAGATTCAGACTTAGAGTTTAGCGGAACCCGATCGCTGGCGAGTAGTGCATCTTCCATATGGATAATCCGATCGGTAATATCCAAAATCCGATTGTCATGCGTCACCATCAAAATTGTACAGCCTTGCTCCTTTGTGAGTTGCTGCATCAATTCCACCACTTCGCGTCCTGATTTACTATAGCTATAGCCAGTGAAGTTAGGACGCAGCAAGAGCAAGAACGGAGTCTATAGCATCATGAAGATTAGGTGAATCCCTTAGGAGTTTACGGATACGAGATTTCAGCCAAGCCCAACAGTTTTCAATACGGTTAAGGT
>JAPLHZ010000378.1 GCA_026389365.1 Cyanobacteriota bacterium | reverse complement strand
AAATGCCTAAAATCAGCCTAATCTAGAGAAGAAGTTGAATAGAGATGGATAAGAAAGAGAATAAATGAGAGAAATGTAGTTTGCACATCAATCATTTATTCAACATAATTAGTACTCACTATTTCCTTTAATGTCTAATAGTCCGGACAGTTTTTAAATTGTGAGCTGAAACCCGCATTCTGCCGTTGGAACAAGCATTAGTTCAGAGGCTGGAACCCGCATTCTACCGTTGCCAATCAAAAACTGTCCGGAGTGTTGTTACTTGGGTACAAGCACCCGGCCAAACTGGGCATACAATGCCGGAATCACTATCAAAGTTAAGGCTGTTGAAGTAAAAAGACCGCCCAAGACAACGATCGACAATGGCTGAAGTAGCTCTTTTCCAGGTCCGCCAGCAAAGACTAGCGGCGCTAACCCCAAAGCTGACGTAAGTGCGGTCATCAATATGGCATTCAGCCGCTCCATTCCCCCGGTTACAATCACGTCCTTAAAGGGCATCCCTTCAGCAAATTTGGTGTTGTAGTTATCGACTAGCAATAATCCATTTCGCGTTGCAACACCGAGCAAGGTAACAAAACCCACAAGCGACGGAATCGAAATAACGCCACCCGTCATCGCCACCGCCACAATCCCGCCGACCAAACCGATCGGCAAGTTAATCATAATCATGATTGTAGAAGGAATCGACTTCACTGAAAAATACATCAATACCGTAATGATGACAAATGCCAACAAACTGAATAAGAAAATGTTCTGTGAAGCCCGTTGTTCCGCTTCAAATTGGCCTCCGTATTGGATAAAATAACCGGGCGGCAATGTCACTTGCTGGTTGACTTGTGTTTGGATTTGATTCACGACGGATCGAAGATCTTGGCCTTTGACATTGGCTGACACCACTAGCAATCGCGATACATCTTCACGATTAATCGTATTGGGTCCAGTACTTTCGAGCACGCTTGCGACTTGAGACAGGGGGATTTTACTGCCCGTATTGGTATCTATCAATAGATTCTGAATGGTAGTCAAATCTTTTCGAGCTTCCGGCTTCAGCCACACCAGTAAATCAAAGGTTTGTTGGCCTTCAAGGACTTGTGACACAATGCGCCCATTCAGTCCGGTTTCAATGATTTCAGCCATGTCGCCAATTTTTAGCCCATATCGCCCCGCCGCTTGCCGATCGAACTGGATCTGAATCTGGGGAATCGGAATTTGAGGTTCGAGCTGGAGATCGACAATGCCGTCAACGGTTTGCATTTGGGTTTCGACTTGCGCACCGATTTGACGGAGTTGGTCTAGGTCTGCCCCAAAGATTTTCACCGCCAACTGGCTGCGGACACCCGATAACACTTCATCCATCCGATGGGAAATAAATCCACCCACATTGGGAGCCACTCCCGGCAGTTTGGCAAATTCAGCGCGCAAGGCGGTGAGGGTTTGCGATCGAGTCTTCATCCCCAGAGGACTGATGCCAATATCAATGTGCGCTAAATTCACGCCCGCTGCGTCCCCGTCTCCCGGTGCACGACCCGATCGCACCTGCACATAATCAAAGCGCGGATCTTGCTTTAGCACGTCTTCAATCGCAAACGCAGCCGCATTAGTCGTCTCCAGCGAAACACCGGGATAAAGCAACACTGTGTTAACCAGGGTTTGCTCTTGAAACTCCGGTAGGAACGCTCGTCCGAAGGCGGGGAGCAGCGTAAATGCCGCAACCATAGCAACCGTTGTCAAACTCAAAATCACAGCAGAATAACGCTGCGCCAGTTGTAAAATTCGATAATAAATCCGCTTCGTCATGCGGGGCAGCCACGGCTCCAAGGCGCTCATTTTGCAAGTCGGTAAAATTAATGCACAGAGAGCCGGTGAAACCAGCAGCGATTCCAAACTCGAAACCACCACCACCACCAAATAGGTAATCCCCATGGGTGCAAAAATACGCCCTTCCACACCGGGCAAGGTAAAAATGGGCAGAAACACCACAATCCCAATTACCGTCGCGCCGAGGAGCGAATCTCGGACTTCATTACTGCCGTCATACACCACGTCTAGGACATCGCGGGGGGTAGAGAGAAGCTGATTTTCCCGTAGATTACGATAGGTATTTTCAGCGTAGACAATCGCATCATCGATCGCAGTCCCGATCGCAACTGACAATCCGCCCAGGGTCATGGTGTTTAATCCAAGACCAAACCAATGCATACACAACAACCCAAACAACCACGTCAACAAAAAATCAAGAATGACCACGGTTAAGGTTCGCCAATTCATCAAAAATGGAACCAGAATCAGCGCCACAATTACGCTGCCTTCAATCAATGCCGACTTGACATTTTCCACCGAAGCGTCAATGTACTCTTCTTGGCGAAAGGTGGTCGTCACTTTTACATCAACGGGCAGAGATTTTTTCAGTTCTTGCATCGCGGCTTCCACCGATCGGGTGACGCTAGGGGTATCGGCACTGGGCTGACGATTGACCATGACGATCACCGCTTTTTGACCATTGAGGCTGCCATCCCCTCGTTTGATCGCCGCGCCGATTTTTACCTCTGCCACCTCTCCAATTTTTACAGCAGTGCCTTGACGTGACGTAATGGCCGAATATTTCAAGTCGTCAATGGTATTAATTCGACCTACACCCCGAATTAAGGTTTCCCGATCGGTCGTTGTGAGATAGCCCCCCGGCGCATTGGCATTGGCCGATCGCACCGCATCCGTCACCGCCGCCAACGTCACATCATAGGCTTGCAGCTTACTCGGATCAACCAACACCTGAAACTGCCGCAAATCACCGCCGTAAGCAATCACCTGCGCCACACCGGGCACTGCCAAAATCCGATTAGTGACTTGCCAATCCACCAGCCGCCGCACGTCCATCAGCGAGGTCGTCTCGGCGGTAAAGGCGTAGGTCAGCACAGTGCCGATGGGAGAAGTGGTGGGTGAAAGCTGCGGAGGTGCGGTCCCAGCGGGTAGCTTGCTCGTCGCCTGCTGCAACCGTTCTGTCACGAGTTGCCTCGCCCGATAAATATCCGTTTCCCAATTGAAGATGACCTTGACAACCGAGATGCCTGCGGCTGAGGACGATCGCACCGCTGTCACTCCCGGCGCTCCATTGATCGCACTTTCGATCGGCAATGTCACTAAGGATTCAATTTCCTCGGGTGCAAGTCCAGGGGCTTCGGTTTGGATTTCCACTTGGGGCGGTGCAAAAGCTGGAAACACATCCAACTGCATTTGCGGAATGGTGTACAGGGTCCAAAATGTCACAAAAATTGTCGCCATCACCACCAGCCAGCGACGATTGATCACCCATTTGAGAATGGTACTAAACATGGTGATTCGGGTCAGAATGGTGTGACTCGACCAACTGTTTGATCGACTCCGGATCAGGGTGCGGTAAGTCTGACTCAAGGGGTCTCAATCCTGCCCGATCGCGCCGTCGTCCCCAAGTAAGTCCAGCCCAGAATAGTCCTGCACCCAATCCAGCCAATCCAACCAATGTGCCTCCCGCCACCAAAATGGTCTGCCAAGGCAATGTCGCTGACGGAGAACTGGGCTTATCGGGCGAGTGATTACCATCGGCCACAACACCCCGCAATGATTGGGCATAGAGCTGGGGTGCTCGCTGGGTCACAACTTTATCGCCGTCTAATAGGCCATCTTTGACTTCTATGAATTCCCCAGATTCTCGTCCAAGGGTGACTTCAGTGGATTGAAATGCATTGCCATTTTGAACAAATACAATCTTCTTTTTATCATTCGTTGAAACGATCGCACTCTTTGGAATCACCAACACCGCAACAGGAGTCCGATCGGTCAATACTTCTAATTCAGCAAACATTCCCGGCTTCAATACTTCATTAGGATTTTCGATCGCGGCTTTAACAGGCACCACACGATTTTCACCGGAAACAGTAGGATTGATGAGATTGAGTTCTCCAGTGAAAATTCGATTAGGAACACTGGCGACTTTAGCTTGAATCCGTTGTCCTATTTTGATTTTATCGAGATCTTTTTCAAAAATATTTGCTGTCAGTTGAACGGTACTTTGATTCACAATACTCAGAACCTTCCGACCTGCATCCTGACTCGATTCACCGATACTTAGATCCAAATCCGAAACGATTCCGGCGATCGGTGCTTTAATCGTCACGGTTCCATCGGCGTTTGCACTAGCCCCTAACTGTTTCAATCTAACTTGATAGGTTTGGCCACTGAGTGAGGCTTTCATTTTGGCAATGGTTACCGCCGATTCTGCTCGTTTGAGTTGGGCGTTTGATTCTAAGACTGAAAGACGACTTTCAGCTTTAGTCAATACGGATTTAGCTAACGTTAACTTAGCGGCAGATTCTAATGCAGTTCGTTTTGGAAGTGCCCCTTGGGTTGCGAGTTGTTTATCTTTTTCTGCAATCTCGCGGGCAAGATTGACTTCAGAAGTTGCTTGCTGAACCTCACTTTCAGCGATCGTTTTCTGTTGTTCATTATTTTGCTGTGCTAATTCAAGATTAGTATCCGCTTCCTGCAATTGCCCAAGGGCATCATTTTGCCGATCGAGTGCTGTTGTTCTCAATTCCACCAAATCTCGCGCTGACATAATGGCAATTTCTTGGCCTGCTGTTACCCGATCGCCCGGTTTGACCAATAGTTTTGTAATTGTTCCACCGACGGGTGTTGTCACTTCAACTTTTTGATTGGGTAATGTTTCAATTTGCCCTGTCGCTTTAACTCCAAAGGCAAGGCGTTGCCGAGATACAGATTCAATTTTAAGTCCTAATCGAGTCGCCATTGCGGGATCAACTTGAACGGAACCACTCGCGGGCACTCCGCTGCCTTCTTTAAATTCATTGCCATGACCGCTATGGGCTGACACGAATTTAATTGGGCTGACCACGATTAATACACCTAAGAATGAACCCCAAAATAAGATTTTTTTGGGATGTACAACGGTGAGTGTGGATACTAGTGATGAACTATGAAATCTCGGTATTGACATGGTTTCATACAGAATGTGGGAGATGGCACCGATCGGATTTACTGGTTATACCAATTCTTGCGCCATTGTTTCATTTGCTTAATTTCTGCTGCTTGAGAACTCAGAATATCCTGTGCTTCTTTTTTTATTTCAGGACGTTTCGACTTACCGATCGCATCTTTTGCCATTTCCAAAGCGCCTTCATGATGGGGAATCATGGCATTAATAAATCGCAAATCAAATTGATTATCCGATGCCCCTAAATCCATATCCATCCGCATCGCTTTCATTTGCTCTGGAGGCATTCCCATCATATGGTTCATCTGAGTATGCCAAGCCATCGGAGTTGAGCTGGCTTTAGGGTACCAATCTTTTCGCCAAGTTTTCATCATGGCAATTTCAGATTCTTGCGCTTTGATAATACCGTTTGCAAGTTCTAACATCTCAGGACGTTTTGATTTTATCAGGGCTTCTTTAGCCATAACAACGGCACCTTCATGATGGGGAATCATGCCGTCAATAAACCGCAGATCATAGCTCTCGTCGGCGGGACCAAGATTCATAGTATGGTTCATCTCACCTTTACTCATACCATCATGGTTCATCTCCATTTTTGGTTCCGTTTTACTCATTGGTTCAGCGGACTTCTTTCCAGCGATCGTAGAACAGGACGTAATGAGTCCAGTGGTAAGCGCGATGGCACTAAATAGTACGGAAAAATAAGACTTTTTTAAATTCGATCGCATGATAGACTCCTGATTACAAAAATATAGGGATATGTATGATTTCATCTTTTACGATCGCACCTCAAGATGAAATGAAGATGAAATCAAGTAAATATCTTAGTTCAGTGGGCCAGCTATTTACCTCAACCCAAACAAGGCTCATGGAACAGGCCATCGATTTGCTAAATGGTGATGCTGTAACCCAGAGTATTCACGAGCTTGAACCTCTACTACTTCCTATCACTACATAATTCCCACAGACTAAATTTGATATAATTCATCTATAATCATGGGGAAAGCAAATGGCACAAACGATCGCCGCAAATGAAGTCACACTCAAAGATTTAAAGCAATCATTTGGGTTACAGCATATTCATAAGGATACTTTTTTCCCGGAATGGTGCGCAACACCTGAAGCTTGGAGTCCTGTGGAAAAATTGTTGCTAGATCGGGTAAAGGATAACTTTCTGGGATTAATGGATGATCCGCCAATTTTAGAAAGTACGGTGAAAATGGTCGTTCTAGCACCCTTAATGGATATGTTGGGATTTTATCAGAAACCCTTTCGGATTGAAACTGAAACCAATACCGAAATTGTAGCGGCAGACGATGATTTGGTTATTCGAGGACGGATTGATATTCTAGTTCTAAGCGATCGATTGTGGGTAGCCGTCATCGAATCAAAACGGAGCGACTTCTCCGTCACCCGCGCCATACCTCAAACGTTGTCCTATATGTTAGCTAATTCAAATACTCCAACTTTTGGATTGATTACTAACGGAACGGATTTTCTATTTTTAAAAGCAGCTCGATCGTCTAATGTGGAATATGCGAATTCACGTCTTTTTTCACTTCTAAATCCCGGCAATGATTTATATGATGTAGCCCATGTTTTAAGACAAATTAGTTTAGGATAGACTATCCTAAACTAATAGACTTAATCGGAAATAGGGTTTTGCGAATTTACAGCCCTTGCCTAGCAAGGCTTTGAATCTCTAAAAAATAATTTCCGATAATGTTTAATAATTTAAGTAAAAAAATGTTAAGTAAAAAATGACGAACACTAATTATAAAGACTCGCCACTTTCATGTTCAAAAATTCCATGTTCAAAAATTCTTAAGATAATCTCATCACCGCACAATTCCCAGGCACAAAATCGGCATGAAATCTTCGACCAGTATTAACTCTAAATCTATTACTATTTTCGATCTTTGGGGCGAATTTCTCCCCTTGTCTCTCAGTGATGTAACCATGGCTTGCGGTGATCCATTGCAAACTACAACCTTGGCCCATTTACCTGATGCGAGGAATACTATTGCGGCTGTTGGGATTGCCCGATCGATCGCCATCTTCTTTGAAAGCCCGATCATTATGATTCTCCATGCCTCAAATGCATTGGCCCCAAATCCAGCATCGCGCAAAGCATTATGGCGGTTTGTATTATTGGCAGGTAGCATTTTAAGCGGCTTTTTGTTCTGTTTGGCATTGCCATCTGTATTTCCAGTGGTGGCCGATCGGTTTCTCGGAATTCCACCCACATTGTCACCTATTGCTCAACAAGTCTTGTTCTTAATGGGACCATGGGCATTTGCAATCGCATGGCGACGGTACTTTCAAGGGTTGCTAATTTACCACGGCCAATCAAAAGCAATTGCCCAGGCAAGTTTCTGGCGTCTGGGGACGATCGGGTTAATTATGGGTTTGGGCTATATCGGACGATCGCCGGGGGGACTATTGGCCGGGTTTGCCATGGTCAGCGGAGCAATTGTAGAAGCCGTGGTTGTAACAATTTCAGCAGGGCGTTCTAGAGTTACCGATTTGCCACCGATCCCCACCGATCCGAAACTTCAAGCATTACCGACCACTCTCTCTCAGGTCTTCAAATTCTATAGTCCCCTCGCTAGTTCAATGATGGTGGTGTGGGGCGGACGGGTGCTATTGGTAGGGATTTTGGCCCGATCGCAGGATTCAGCCCTAGCATTAGCGACTTGGGCTGCGACTTGGGGCGTGGTGACGGTCATTTCTAATTCAACCCGGATGGTTCAACAAATCATTATTAAATATCGCCATCAAGTATCTGATCGAATACTTCTAAAATTTACCCTAACTGTTGGTTCGGTTTGTTCATTAGTATTATTGATCATGGGCAATAGTAGTGTAGGTGATGCAATGCTCACCGCCTTTGTCGGGAACGATCGGCTCTTAGTTGCTAGTATTAAACCCGTCTTGCAAATTTGTACAATTATCCCTTTATTAGTCGCCATTCAAAATGCAACTCAAGGATTTTTGGTCAGTGCTGGACGAACGGGAACGGTCAATCTTTCGACTTGGCTAGGAACCGGAATGTTATTACTTGTGGCTACGATCGCGGTCAATTCAGGGATTCAGGGTGCGATTGCGGCAGCAATGGCAATGGTATTGGCCTTATCAATTGAAATCACTTGTTTGCTTTTGAAAAGTCGATCGCCCTTTAAATAAGATTGCGATCGGGTTTAGTTCTGATTATCCAGGCTTTCGACCTACGACATAAAACGTCTGATAGTCATTCCAAATGCCTTTTTTAGTATTTTTTGCTTTAAGTAATCGATCGAAACTTGCCTTAATCTCAGTAATTTTTTCCGCAGGTAAATCGGGTAATGGATCATTCTGGTGAAACCAAGTGCGTCCATCCCAAATTTGTTTTGCATTTTGCACGCTGATCCATTCACTTTGATCTACTGTATGCACTTCAATATCTTCAAATCCTGCGGCCTGCATCAGGTCATAACATCGATCGATCGTCCCCAAGGGTTCATGCAAATTCGGGAGGGAAATCCCCTGACTCAGACAAGCTTTCAGAATGAATGGGGTGAAGAAAGCAGTGTCAGGATGACAGGTAAATACGGTTAATCCATCCGGTTTTAGCCAATTATACCAACGCTGTAATGATGCGGGAATATCGGGAAAAAGGACTATAGAACTGGAGCAATAGATTCGATCGAACTGTTCGGGTTCAGGATTGAATTTAGCTTCATCGATTTCAATCAATTGAATATTGGTTAATCCAGTCGCCGTGATTTTTTCCTGTGCTTTTTCTAGATAACTCTGAGTGATATCAATCCCAACAACTGAACCATTCTCGCCAACTATTTCTGCGGCAGCGATCGCCACAAATCCCGTCCCAGTGCCTACATCAAGAATATTCTGTCCAAGCTCAGGTTCGGCATAATCTAGATGATGTAAGGCTCGATCGCGGGTGAAGTCATTGTCGTAGTCGGTTCGGGCAGTATAAAAGTTGGAGATCCGCTGTTGATAGGTTGTTAGCATTATGAATTGCGAGTCGTTAGAAATATAAATACAATAATACAATTCATTTACTTAATAAAATTATCCTAATATCCCATAATTGTGCAATTCTTAAAGGTGAGAAATTGATCGAAACCTCGTTCATAAAGACGTTTTGTCAACATAAACTTCCATTTTTTTCAATTGACTTGAAGTATGCTCTCAGTCTGGCGATGGTTTTCCTTTAATTTTAGGACTTAGGGTACCTGCGATCGCCTTGAAAAAAAATAAGCCATTGCCTTCCTCTATACATAATTTTTTGTGGCACTTCTGTAAGCTAGACCCTTAGGTACGATGTATAATCGGTACGATGTATAAATCTTTTTAAGCTGAGGGTATTGAGTTCATGGCTGGCATTCATTCTTCCGCTTCATCCCAGACTGTTTTGAGTGTCGATTTAGGACGGACTTGTACAAAAACTTGTGTGAGTCGGAATCCTGAACAAGTGGTGTTAATTCCCGCGAATGTGGCCCATTTGACCGTGGAACAGGTGCGACGCGGTGGGTTTGAATCCCAGGCGGCGGATCCATTGGTGGATATTTGGTTAGAATTACAAGGAAATGGTTACGCGGTGGGACAGTTGGCGGCTGACTTTGGTGCTAACTTGGGCGTGGGTCAATCGAAGGTGGAAGATGCCTTAATGAAAGTGCTTGCCTGTGTGGGATATTTCAATTTGAGTGGCAAAATTTCTGTGGTATTGGGCCTGCCCTACCTGTCCCAAGAACAGTTCGATCGCGAAAAGGAACAGATTACCAGCTTATTACAATCGCCTCATGTCATGAGCTATCGCGGTGAATTTGTCTCGTTGGAAATTGAACGGGTCTGGGTCATGCCAGAAGGATTTGGCAGCTTAATTTGGTCTGAGGCGCAAGATAAAAAAGTGTCGAGTCCAGATTTCCCCAGCCTGTCGATCGCAGTCGTGGATATTGGCCACCAAACTACCGACTTTTTGATGGTCGATCGATTCCGGTTTGCGCGGGGAGCCTCCAAAAGTGAAGACTTTGCCATGAGCCAGTTTTACCAACAGGTGGCAGCCCAGATTCCGGGTGCGGATAGTCAATCTATGTCATTGATTGAAGCGCTCCATCGTCCTGAGGGCGAACGATTTTTCCGTCCGCGTGGCTCTAGTAAACCGTCAAATCTTGATGATTTTCTCCCTAGCTTGCGAAAAAACTTTGCCCGTGAACTCTCCGATTTACTGGTGAATTGGTTGCCGGAGCGGGTAACGGATGTGGTGGTAACGGGTGGCGGCGGGGAGTTCTTTTGGAATGATTTTCGTCCAATGTTGAAAGAAGCCCGGTTAAAGGGGCATTTGGCAAAACCTTCGCGTCAAGCTAATGCGCTTGGTCAGTTCATCTATGGTGAAACCCAAGTTGCCAGTTTGAAGAGCAAACTCTCTGAAACCGCATCCTAGAGCCACGTCATGTCCGCGATCCCCTACTTTAACTCCATTCGTCGCGTTGTCCGATTTGCCCCTACGGAGACGGATCAACAGTTGCTGCAAGCACTCGAAGAGGTTCTGGAGACTCAATTTCATGGCAATTTTAGTGCCCTTTGTAAACAGGCGCTCCGGAGTTTCTTGTTGCCGGAGGAACAAGGCCGTTTGATGTCTCCTGTGGTGATGCAGGAGCAGATTTTGGAGTTACAGGATCGGGTGGCGATGTTGGAGGCTTTGGGCGATCGCCTGGGTCTCCTGTCGCCAGACGGATTGCCAGATTCGAGGGCTTTACCGATCGCAGTCGAATCACCTGGGGGGGTGGAAGAGCCACTGACGGAACCGATCGAAGAGGATCCGTTATTGAGCCGATTGGCATTGCTGCTAGAAGATTTTTAAGGCTTGCGGTGGAGATGCGCTACGGATGAGGAGTTATGAATATGAGTTGGGATATGAATTATAGCCATTCTCCATCGCGCGAGGCACGAAGCAGATTCTACAAGTCCCTCTGAACAAGGGTTTCAGATTTTTACTTGTACCTCATGGGAGTCGGAATGGCTATATGATCATTAGAACCATAAAGACAGCAGTACAGTTTATTTGCTTTTTATTTATTTAGCAATATTATTCAAATTTGTGGGATTTTGAAGATAAGTAATTGATCCTGTTACGATGCTTTCCAATTGCCTACCGGATTCTTAACTTAATGCGATATTCAATCACCCATACTACTACTTATAGATACAGCGAACCCGTTCTGCTGCAAGCGCATACCCTGCGGCTCTGTCCGCGATCGGATAGTTGGCAAACGTTAGATGATTTTCAATTGCACATCACACCCGCGCCCTTACAAACCTCAGACTATACTGATTTAGATGGCAATCGCTTAATCAAAGTTTGGTTTAATCCCCAGCTCAGCGATCGTCTTGACATTGTGACAAGATCCCAACTTACAACCCATCAAGCCAATCCATTTTCTTACTTGGCCGAACCCTACGCCATAAATCTTCCCATTGACTATCCAATTTCCTTGGCCACTCAACTTCAATCCTATTTACGGCCATCGATTGCGATCGATCCGGTCGCCATGGAAATTGCCCAAGATCTAATGGTTGAAGCAGAAGACAACGTGGCGCTTTTTTTGATGTTACTGAATCAGAAAATCAATACCCATTGTCAGTATGCCGTACGAGAAACAGGCCGATCGTTGCCGCCGGGATTCACTTGGCGATCGCGCAGCGGAACCTGTCGCGATTTTAGCCTGTTGTTTATGGAAGTTTGTCGGGCTGCCGGGTTGGCAGCGCGGTTTGTCAGCGGCTACCAAGAAGGCGATGTGGCGGCAGGGGACCATTATCTTCATGCCTGGGCGGAGGTGTATTTGCCAGGGGCCGGATGGCGTGGCTACGATCCAACCCTGGGAGTCGTGGTGAGCGATCGACATATTGCCCTTGTGAGCAGCGTGGAAGCGAGCTATGCGGCTCCGGTTAGTGGTGGTTTTCGTCCGGTGATGGCCCGATCGACCATGGACTATCAATTGAAATTTGAAAGCCACGACTAAATACAAAATTAGATATAGAACCCATTTGCAGCTAGCTGGTTTTCTTCATTTTCTGGCAGAAAGCGGTTTTGCTAGGTAGGCAGGCTCTACCACTGATCGCAGAGTAACGGCTTCCTTCAAAGCCAAGTATCACGGGAAAAGATATCAAATGGGTTCTATAGAAAAGCAGAAGAGATTTTTAATGTCTCTTCTGCTTTCTCTTCTGCTTCAGGATTAAATCCAATCACTAAATCAACATCACTAAATCAACTTAGTGATTATTCTGGTGCATTTGCAGCAGCAGCTCTAACCGCTTCCGCTTGTTCTGGTTCAATCCCTAGACGAGTTAGGTTAATCCGGCCACGGTTATCGACTTCGCGGATTTTAACAATGACTTCATCGCCAACATTCACTTCGTCTTCCACAGTCTTCACGCGATAATCCGCAAGTTGTGAAATGTGGACCATGCCTTCTTTGCCCGGTAGAAACTCAACAAACGCTCCGATCGGAATCGTCCGTGTAACTTTACCAAGGTAGACATCGCCTTCTTTAAGACGCTTGGTCATGCCTTCAATAATGGATCTCGCACGCATCGCTTTCGCGCCGTCGAGTCCAGAAATTGTCACGGTTCCATCATCGTCAATGTCAATTTTGGTGCCCGTTTCTTCGGTGATGCTCTTAATCATCTTGCCGCCCGGTCCAATTACCATGCCGATTTGCTCTGGAGCAATCTTCAGGGTCAATAGACGGGGTGCATAAGGCGACATCTCATCGCGAGGTGTATCGATCGCTTCCATCATCTTCTCTAGGATATGAAGACGAGCAGGCAATGCCTTGTTAATGGCGCTAGCAATCACGTCCATAGGCAATCCGGTGATCTTCATGTCCAACTGAATCGCCGTGATGCCGTCCCTGGTTCCCGCGACTTTAAAGTCCATGTCACCTAAGAAATCTTCGATGCCTTGAATGTCACTAAGGACCCGCACTTCATCGTTTTCTTTAATCAGACCCATCGCCGCACCACCGACGGGCTTCGTAATGGGAACGCCTGCATCCATCAGCGCCAAGGTCGAACCACAAACCGAACCCATGGAGGTGGATCCGTTAGAGGAAAGACATTCTGAAACGATGCGGATGACATAGGGGAAATCGACTCGGCTCGGTAAAACCGGAAGAAGTGCCCGCTCTGCCAAGGCTCCATGGCCAATTTCCCGACGACCGGGCGATCGCATGGGGCGAGTCTCTCCGACGGAATAGGGAGGGAAATTATAGTGGTGCATGTAGCGTTTTTCGCTATCTGGGCTGAGGTCGTCCAGTTCCTGTGCGTCGCCAGGGGATCCCAGGGTCAACACGGATAGCACTTGAGTCAAGCCGCGATTAAATAAACCTGCGCCATGAACCCGCTTAGGTAATACGCCGACTTTGCAGGAAATCGGGCGAATTTCGTCGAGTTTACGACCATCAACGCGAACGTTGTCTTCCACCACTTGAGCGCGCATCAATTTCTTCGTGATGGACTTAAAGGTGTCTCCCACGACTTTGCTACTCGCCGCAACCGCCATCTTGACCGGGTGAGTATCATCAAGAGCTTCAATTTCAGTGACGATCGCATCCTTCACTTCATCAAGAGCACCATCCCGTACGGCTTTGTCTTTTTCAAAGCGAGCCAAGATTTCCTTAACGGGCGTAGTAGCACGCTCTGCAATGAACTGAATCAGGGTTTCGTCAGCAGCAGGTTGCTCCGCCGTGACTAGCTCGATGCCAAGGTCCTTAATCAGTGCAAGTTGAGCATTAATCAACTCACGAACCGCTTCATAACCAAAATCGATCGCCTCAATCATGTCAGCTTCAGGCAGCTCATTTGCGCCCGCTTCAACCATGATGATGCCTTCTTTGGTCCCAGCAACCACAAGGTCTAGGTCGCCTGCCAAAATTTCAGCGTAAGTCGGGTTTAGGATGAAATCATCACCCACTAAACCAACCCGAACGGCAGCCATCGGGCCATTGAATGGGATTTTAGCCAGTAAGGTTGCAATAGATGCTCCTGTTACTGCCAAGACATCCGGTGGAACTTTTTCATCCATGGACAATGTAGTCGCAATAATCTGAAGATCGTCGCGCATCCAGCCAGGAAATAATGGGCGCATGGGCCGATCGATCAATCGTCCGGTCAAAATCGCTTTTTCGGGAGGCCGGGACTCACGGCGTTGGAAACTACCGGGAATGCGACCTGCTGCGTACATTCGTTCTTCATAGTCAACCGTCAGCGGCAGAAAATCAATTCCAGGACGGCCTTTTGCACGGGTGGCGGTCACAAGGACTGAAGTGTCACCCGACTCGATTAGGACTGATCCCCCGGCTTGAGGGGCGAGAAGTCCAATTTTAAGCCGAATCTCCCGACCATCGAAAGATATAGACTTTACAATTTCTTCCATGTAGCGCGCTACCTTTTCTCTCTCTTTTTGTTCTGAGGCAATCGTAACACTTATATATACATAGGAATCGCAGATCTCCCCGAACAGTGTCCTTCGATCCCAGGGGGCAAGCCCAATTATTACGGACCAAACTACCGATCAGCGACGGAGAGGATCACGGATCTCACGATACAGGTATTGGGCGAGGATTATGATTTTCCGATAGAGTGGGGTGGAGAGAAACATAGAATACCTAAAAATCCATGAATTTATTGCAAACTGACGTGCCTAATTTTCTAGACGCTCAGAATTCGCCTCAAGCCGTTAAGTTACCCGATCTTCTGGCTCCAGCGGGAAATTGGGAATGTGCAAAAGCTGCGGTGGCCAATGGCGCGGATGCAATTTATTTTGGACTCGATCGCTTTAATGCTCGAATGCGATCGCAGAATTTCACCGAGGCAGATTTACCAGATCTGATGGCGTTTTTGCATCAGCGCGGAGTCAAAGGCTACGTCACATTGAATACACTGATTTTTCAAGATGAATTGATTGAAGCGGCGCAATATATTCGGAGTGTGATTGCGGCGGGTGTGGATGCTGCGATCGTTCAAGACGTGGGAATTTGCAATTTAATTAGACATATTTCGCCCGACTTTCCAATTCACGCCTCAACCCAAATGACCGTTACTACAGCAGCGGGAGTTGAATTTGCGGCAGAATTAGGGTGTCAGCTAGTTGTCTTAGCGCGGGAATGCTCGATCGCAGAAATTAATAAAATTCAATCTCAAATCAAAACAACCTGTGAATTGCCGTTAGAAGTCTTTGTCCATGGGGCGCTATGTGTGGCCTATTCTGGGCAATGTTTGACCAGTGAATCCTTGGGAGGACGATCGGCCAATCGGGGGGAATGTGCCCAGGCTTGTAGAATGCCCTATGAATTGATTTGTGATGGCGAAGAGGTGGAGTTGGGCGATCGGCGATATTTACTGAGTCCGCAGGATTTGTCGGGGTTGGAAGTATTGCCGGAGTTGATTCAATCGGGAGTAACTTGTTTAAAAATTGAAGGCCGATTGAAAGCGCCAGAATATGTGGCAAATGTGACGCGGGTCTATCGTCAAGCGATCGATCGAGTGGCTGAATCTATGGGTTTGAATAAGGAGGGTTTGAATAAAGAATTTAAAGTGAGTTCGGACGATCGGTATGATCTCGAAATGGCCTTTTCCCGTGGATTGTATACGGGTTGGTTCAATGGCATTAACAATCAAGAACTCGCCCATGCAAGATATGGCAAAAAGCGTGGGGTTCTATTGGGGGATGTGTTAGCGGTGCAATTGGATAAATTTAGTAATGTGCAGGTAGTATTACGAACCCAAGCCCCTGTAAAACCGGGTGATGGCATTGTATTTGATGCGGGCCGTCCGGATGAAAAGGAAGAAGGCGGGCGGGTTTATACGGTGGATTTGCGACGGAGTGAAACCTATTTGACCTTTGGCCGTGGGGCAATGGAATTAGAACGGATTCATGTGGGCGATCGGATTTGGAAAACGAGTGATCATGAACTTGAAAAACGCGTCCGACAAACCTATGAATCAGACAATCTACATCAGCGGCCTTTGGATTTAGAAATTCATGGAGCGATTGGTGAACCATTGGTTGCGATCGCCCGTGATGCCATGGGGAATGTGGTGCAGGCAGAATCAACAATGGCTTGTATTGAAGCCCATTCAAAACCACTGGATAGCGATCGATTACGAGATCAATTAGGCCGTTTGGGAAATACACCTTTTGTGTTGGGTGAATTAGTCAATCATATTACGGACCTAGTGATGGTGCCCGTGAGTGAATTGAATCGCATTCGTCGGGAATTGGTTGAGAAACTGGAGGAAGTCCGATCGCAGCCCAAACGTTGGCAATTGAATGGAAATGCGATCGTTAAAGATCTATTACCTGCTATTCCAGAGTCTTCAACTGAAACCGCCCCAAATTTAATTGTTCTGGTTCGTGAATTAGATCAAGTTGATGCGGCCTTAAAGCTCGGCGTTCGCACTATTTATTGTGAATTTGAAGATCCCCGTGAATATAGGGATGCCGTCAAACTCGTTCGTCAAGCCGCCCACGCCCCAGAAATTTATGTCGCACCGCCGCGCATTGTGAAATCGGGTGAAGATTGGATTTTGGAGCAGGTGACTAAATGTCAGGCCGATGGCTACTTGGTCCGAAATTATGATCATTTGAAATATTTCGGTGATGCGGAAAGAATGGCAGCATTAGGAAATCCAAAGCTGATTGGTGACTTTTCCCTAAATATTGCAAACGCACTCACGGCAAAATACTTTAAACAAATCTCCAATCTTCAACGATTAACGGCATCCTACGACTTGAATATTCATCAATTAGATGCACTTCTTGCAGGTGCCCCACCAGAATGGTTTGAAATTACATTGCACCAGCATATGCCGATGTTCCATATGGAGCATTGTGTGTTTTGTGCTTTTCTGTCGGAAGGGACAGACTATACCAATTGTGGACGGCCTTGCGATCGGCATTCGGTGACATTGCGCGATCGGACAGGCACAGAACATATTCTGAAAGCTGATGCTGGATGTCGCAATACGGTGTTCAATGGCGTTGTTCAAACAGGCGGAGAACATGCCAAACAATTAATCAATCGCGGGGTTAAGAATTTCCGCCTCGAATTTGTGAATGAAACACCCCATGAATTGCATCAAGTAGTACGCTGCTATCAACAATTATTGAATGGTGATATTACGGGTGGAGATTTGTGGCGATCGCTTCAGGCTCAAAACCCAACCCAGCGACAACTTGGAGTGACGAGAGGAACAATTTCAAGCTAATTGTTTAAGCTAATTGTTTAAATTAATTGCATTTGGACACCATAACCATTTACGAATAGTTTCCCGATCGCCTTCGCTATTTCTTTTTCAGTATTTTCGTGAATCATGGTTTCCTGTTGATGTTCTAGAAATTCGTAATAATCTGCGATTTTATCTAACCCTGAGCAGTCCAACAAATATTCTGTAGCGAGGAAGAATGTTGTACTGACGATAATGCGATGATTGGGCCTCGCGGCGTTTTTAGGGAACTTACTTTTTTATAGGCCCGATCGTCCACCATTTATGCAAGTTACACTGGAACGGTAGGAGCTATTTAATCTTCTACTTCAGCACTTAAGAGCGAATTACCGAATGATCGAACTTCATTGCCACACAACCTTCTCAGATGGGACGCTTTCTCCCAAACGCTTGGTCGAATCTTCATTAATGGCTGATGTTCAAGCCTTGGCGATTACGGATCATGACACAATGTCGGGCTGGGATGAAGCAGAACAAGCCGCAATCGAGTTTGTGAATGTCTACGATCGCTATCTTGAAATCGTTCCCGGACTGGAACTCAGTACTGTATATAATGATAAATCTCTTCACATACTCGGCTTCTATCCCGACAAAAATAAACTCGCGGCTCCACTTCAAGAACGTCTCGAAGGTCGAAAACGTCGGGCGCAAGCGATGGTCGATAAACTCGACGAATTAGGGTATCCGATCGAACTCCCAGAAATGGGCGAGGGCATGGCTCCCGGTCGTCCTCATATTGCGCGGACGCTCACGGATGCGGGCCATGTAAGAGATATGCGGGAGGCATTCGATCGGCTGTTGGGCGAAGGCAAACCCGCCTGTGTAGAATACGAGAAATTCTCTAGCATTGATGGCATTGAATTGTTATTAAATTGTGATGCTATTCCGGTGTGGGCGCATCCATTTCTGTTTCGAGGTGGTGAATTAGAAATTGTACTGCCCAAACTACTGGGCGCTGGACTCAAAGGCATTGAAGTCTATCACCCAAGTCATACCGACTATCAAATGGAAAAGCTTAAGGGCTTGTGCGATCGGCATGGCTTACTGATGACAGGCGGCAGCGACTACCACGGTCCTGGAGCCGGACATCATGCCGGGTTGAATAGTCAAAATGTTCCGATGGAGCTTCTCGATGCATTAAAACTAGCTAAAGTTTAAACCCATCGAGATTTTGTGAGCGAATTTGACAATCTCCGATCGACCAAAATTTAAGCGATCGTTCAAGCCTTCACGGGTTTTTGAAATATCAACACATGTTGCTGGGGCAAAACGCGCTTACTTTCTAGAAATTTGAACCCCATCGCTTCCACTTCAGCCCGTGCTTGGGTCTGGGTCATCTTATGACGAGGTTTGATTGCAACTAAAGGATTCTCACCTTTGTACTCAAGCAATACAACTTTTCCACCGGGCTTCAATGCTGTAAAAATCGACTGCATCATCTCCTTGGGATAGGTGAATTCATGATATGCATCCACCATAATCGCCCAATCGATCGCATCCCCCGGCAAGTTAACCGATGTCTCCTCACTTTTCACTGTTTCGACATTCGTAATACCATTTTTTAATTGACGTTCTTTTAACATGTCAAGCATTTCAGATTGAATATCAACCGCAAAGACTTTCTCAACATTTGGCGCAATCAAAAAAGACATATAGCCAATTCCAGCCCCAATATCCGCCACCATATCTGTCGGCAAAAACTTCAAGGCTTCGATCGCTTTCTCCGGTTTTTCTTCCGCACCGCGTCTAGGACGATCTAACCAATCAGATCCATCTTTTCCCAAAATTTGCGAAATCTCACGGCCAAAATAACACTTACCAATGCCATCAAATGAACCCCGATCGCATTCACTATAAACCGCATATTGTTGAACAGCATTGGCTGCAAAAGATGGCGTAAACCAAAGGAAAACAGCAAGACTAACGGCACTTAAAAAACGAAGAAATGACATAGTAATTTAGGGAAATAAATGAATTAAGGTTTGTGCAATATTTCAGAATCAACCGTTTCTGGAATTGGTTCAGAAATCGTTTCTAAAACTGGAACAGATTTTGGTTGATCCGATGAGAAAAATTTGCCGATCGTCTCGCGTTGGTTAATCAAATAAATACTAACCAATGTTAAGAATACGCCAAACCATTGAAACATCTCCAGAGTTTCATCTAAAAAGAAATTTCCAAACATCAACGCAAAAACAGGCGTTAAGAATGTCAACGAACTCAGACTTGTTAAATTACCTCGGGATGCGAAATAAAAGAACAATCCGTAGGCCACCGCACTGCCAAACACTGTGGAATATATCAACGCAACCCACTCCGCCGGAACCAGTCGGCTCCATTGATCCGTTTCAGTCTGCATTGACAGGCCAAACAGGGGCAATCCGCCCAAAATCATATGCCACCCCGTCGCAACGATCGGATCCGCATAGCGAGAAACATAGCGCACCATTACCGTCCCCACCGCCATCGACAGCGCCGCCATCAACATTAACCATTGGCCATTGTCGAATAAACTTGGATCCAGCAAATTGTAGGGACTGGTCGCCCCTTGAGCAATGCTGGCATTTTGGAACAGGCCATTAAACAAGCCCATCAGCCAATCCTTCGGCAACCCCAGCAACCCAATGCCCATCACTCCGATCGCCAGCCCAAGCCAGCCCACACCACCAATCACCTCACCAAACAAAATCCAAGCCAACACCGCCACAGCCAACGGTTGTGAATCGATCATCACTGAACCGAGGCCCGCGCCCGTTCGGGTCAATCCCTGGGCCAACAAACTTTGAAATAATGTGCCGTCCACGAAGGCAAACCCCACAATCCAAGCCCACGCCTGCCAGGTCTTAGGTTGAGGCAGTCCAGCGATCGTAGCCGCCACCAGTACCAGAATCCCCGCAGGGACCAGCCGAAACCCGGCTAGAAAAAATGGCGTTGTGTCCTGAATCGCACCTTTCATCGCAACCATTGCAGTCCCCCAAAAGAAAAATGGAGCAATCAACAATAGATTCGTCACGATCGGCGATTGGGAAAACGGCGATCGTAAAATCGATCGCCTAGATACGTTAGTAGCAATAGGGGGGATAGACGGCTTCAAAGGCGGGGTTTCCATAGCAGAGGTAAAGTGAAGCGTGGGATAGTATGTATAGTTATGTGAAGACTCTATTTCACCTATTGTACAGATAGACCCGTACCAAAGGCTCACCATGTTTCCGTTTCGTCCCCGCTACAAAAAGCAAATTGCCCGTATTGAAGTTGTCGGGGCGATCGCCTCTGGGACTCGTAAGCGAGTTTTGACGGCTCTAAAAGAAGTTGAAGAACGTAAATTTCCGGCCCTCCTGCTACGGATTGACAGTCCCGGCGGCACCGTTGGCGACTCCTTTGAAATTTATTCGGCGATTAAGCGGCTTCAGAGAAAGTGCAAAATTGTGGCGAGTTACGGCAATATTTCGGCGTCAGGGGGCGTATTTATTGGTGCAGCGGCTCCCAATGTAATGGCTAATCCCGGCACCATAACGGGCAGTATTGGTGTCATTTTGCGGGGGAATAATCTGGAGCGCTTGCTAGATCGAGTTGGAGTCTCGTTTCAGGTGATTAAATCGGGACCCTACAAAGATATTTTGTCCTTCGATCGCCAACTCAGTGAACCAGAGAAGCAGATTTTGCAAGATTTGATCGATAGTAGTTATGAGCAATTTGTGGGCGTGGTCGCCGAGGGTCGCAAGTTAGATGTAGATGCAGTGAAAAAATTTGCAGATGGACGAATTTTCACAGGAGAACAGGCCGTCAAGTTGGGACTGGTCGATCGCCTTGGTACTGAAGAAGATGCACGCTGTTGGGCCGCAGAACTCGCGGGGCTAGATCCTGAAAAAACAAAAGTTTTCACCTTTGAAGAACCCAAGCCGCTGTTAAGCAAAATTACAGGTTCGACGACGAACTCTGCCCTGGTTCAGGCTCTCGGGCAAATCCCAGCAACACAAGCGAGCTTGAATTGGCTTGAATTTGAGCTGGAAACGCAAGGATTACCGTTGTGGCTCTATCGTCCTTAAATTTCCCACTTCGACTATTATAAATTAGCAAATTCAATCCATTTTTCTGGAGTACTTAACGTGCAGTGGCGAGTTCGTGCGATTCGGGGTGCGACAACAGTCCCGGTGAATACCAAAGAGGCGATCGCACAGGCGGTCACAGAGTTACTGGATGAACTAGAGGCTCACAATCAACTGGATTTGGACGAGGTGATTAGCGTTACATTTTCTGTAACCCAAGACCTTGATGCAATTTTTCCTGCCGCGATCGCTCGGTCTCGCATCGGATGGGACCAAGTGCCCCTCGTGGACTTCCAGCATATGAAGGTCACGGGCAGCTTAGAACGCTGTATCCGTCTACTCCTCCACTTCAACACCCCCGAACCCGCCCGAAAAATTCACCATCCCTATTTGCGTCATGCGATGAACCTACGGCCTGACTTAGTAATGACAAGCCCAATCTCGTCTTGAGGGTGTCAATTCTATGAAATAATGTTTTCCCGGTAGGCGAGTATTTTTAAAGTCTTGCAGATAGCTAATTTTTGAGGATGTTATGACTGACGAACAGATTTTTGACAAAGTAAAAAGTATTGTTGTGGATCAACTGAGTGTAGAAGTGGACAAAGTTGTTCCTTCTGCTAACTTTCAGAATGATCTTGGGGCCGATTCCCTGGACACGGTTGAATTGGTAATGGCCCTCGAAGAGGAATTTGATATCGAAATTCCCGACGAATCGGCTGAAAGCATCACGACCATTCAAGCGGCTGTTGACTTCATCAAAGCGAAGTCTGCGTAAATCTGACTGCATCCTTTCCTAAAATTCTTCTAGTTTTTCCGCATTGGTAATCATGACAAACCCTGGACATAACCCTGGACATAAACGTGTTGTAATTACGGGTCTTGGTTCGATCACACCGATCGGGAACACCCTAGAAGAGTATTGGGAAGGGCTGATGTCCGGGCGAAACGGCATCGGCAAAATTACATTATTTGATGCATCGGCCCACGACTGTCATATTGCAGCGGAAGTGAAAGGCTTTAGTGCTGCTGAATACATGCCACCCAAGGAAGCCAAGCGGATGGACCGTTTTGTGCAGTTTGCAGTGGCGGCTAGTAAGCAAGCTGTGGCGGATGCGAAGCTAGAAATTAATGAATTGAATGCAGAACATGTCGGCGTGTTAATCGGTACCGGAATTGGCGGGCTGAAGGTCTTAGAGGATCAACACGACGTCTATCGCACCAAGGGACCCGATCGGTGTAGTCCGTTTATGATTCCAATGATGATTGCGAACATGGCGGCAGGCGTGACGGCGATTCAATTGGGTGCAAAAGGGCCAAACTCTTGTGTTGTAACGGCGTGCGCGGCGGGGTCAAATGCGATCGGGGATGCATTCCGACTCGTGCGTGGCGGCTACGCTCAGGCCATGGTTTGCGGTGGAACTGAAGCGGCAGTAACGCCCTTGTCTGTTGCTGGATTTGTGGCTTGTCGGGCAGCGGCTGTCAACCGCAACGATGATCCCTCCCATGCGAGTCGTCCCTTTGATAAAGATCGCAGTGGATTTGTTTTAGGCGAGGGTTCGGGGATATTAGTTCTAGAAGAAATGGACCATGCCTTAGCGCGGGGTGCCAGAATTTACGCTGAAGTTGTGGGTTACGGCGCGACCTGTGATGCCTATCATATGACGGGCCAGACTCCTGGTGGGGCGGATGCTGCGCGGGCGATGACCTTGGCGATGAAGGACGGCGGTATTAACCCGGAAGAGGTGAGTTATATCAATGCCCACGGCACCAGCACCCCTATCAATGACCCGAATGAAACCAGCGCCATTAAGACGGCCCTCGGCGCTCATGCCTACAAGGTGTCGGTGAGTTCGACTAAATCCATGACGGGTCATTTACTCGGCGGTGCGGGTGGGATTGAGGGGGTTGCTTCGGCGATGGCGATTTATCACGATCGGGTTCCACCGACGATTAATTTGGATAATCCAGATGAGGGCTGCGATTTGGATTATATTCCTCACAAGAGCCGTGAGCAATTGGTGAATGTGGTGTTGTCAAACTCATTTGGGTTTGGTGGTCATAATGTAACCCTTGCCTTTAGGAAGTTTGTGCCCTAGATGCGATCGGATTTCCCGGTGAATATTAGATGCTATCGGAAATTAGTCTAATGAGCTAAATTCAGAATACTAAGGTCCTAGATAAGGTTTGACATCATGAAAATGAGCTATAGGGATCTAGAAGGAAAACCAAAAACGCTGCAAAGCCTGACAGGTCTGAAT
>JAPLHZ010000363.1 GCA_026389365.1 Cyanobacteriota bacterium | reverse complement strand
TGCTCAAATGTTGCTGGAGTCACGCCGCACAACCGTTTGAACTCTACAGGCTCTAAATTCTTAGCTTGTTTATAACTCACGTTCAATTAGCTGAATTTATATCTATTGTACAACTTTATTCGACTTTCGCAGGAGGTCTATTCTCTGAGTTCGGAACTGCCCAAGATTAACATGAAGTTTTGCGATCGTGTATCTAGTGAGGCTACGCAATCGACAAAACTTTATCTTATCTTCACAAAGCATTATGCCTGGAAAAGCAGGCTAGTCAATGATATCTAGCAGATTACAGCAAAAAGTGCTATTTTCACTTCATGAAAACTTCACAGTAAAATCTGCAATTTGAAGCCCGATCGAATGAGTGTCGAATGAGTTATGAGCTGAATTGTTTAAGTTTTGGTCAGAACTTAAGCCTTGACAACCTTAAACTGAGTCCCGTAATCCGCTGCAACATTCCTTGAATCCCAGCAATTGTCAGGATTAAGGGACTTGAGTAATTTGGGTAAGCAATAAATATTGCGATTCTTGACTTTAATTTGAACGCAAGGTCAGTAAGCACAGTACAATGGCTAGCGCACAAAAATGGACAGTTCCTAAACCATGGACTACAAGTCAGCCGGAGTGGATGTCGAAGCAGGACGCGATTTTGTTAAACGCATCACCCAGACCGTTGAAAAAACCTATAGGCCTGAAGTTCTGGGTAAATTAGGCGGCTTTGGCGGTATGTTTAGCCTACCGACGGGGTATCAGGAGCCTGTATTGGTGTCGGGAACTGACGGTGTAGGCACCAAATTAAAACTCGCCCATCACCTCGATCGACACGATACCGTTGGCATTGACCTGGTCGCCATGTGTGTTAATGATGTGCTGTGTTGCGGTGCGGAGCCGTTGTTTTTCCTGGATTATCTAGCAACGGGGCAGCTTGAACCGGAGCAGTTAGTTCAAGTCGTCAAAGGAATTGCTAAAGGCTGCGAGCTTTCGGGCGTGGCGCTTTTGGGGGGTGAGACGGCAGAAATGCCAGGATTTTATCAGGTTGGCGAGTATGACTTAGCTGGATTTTGCGTTGGGATTGTGGAAAAAAGCAAGATTCTGGATCCAGAAAAAATTCAGGTCGGAGATGTGGCGATCGGCCTAGCCAGTAGCGGCGTTCATAGTAATGGCTTTAGTTTAGTCCGCAAAATTATCAGCGATGGTGGGTTTGACTGGAACGATCGGCCCTTGGGTCTGGGTGGAAGTTTGGGCGATGTCCTGCTGACTCCCACACAGTTATATGTAAAACCTGTGCTGGCTGCCCTGAAATCAACCCTGAATATAAAAGGGTTGGCGCACATTACGGGCGGCGGATTACCAGAGAATTTACCTCGATGTCTAGGTGCGGGACAATCCATTAAACTGGATCCAACATCTTGGGATCCTCTACAGATTTTCGAGTGGCTAGCCGAGGTCGGAGGCGTCAGCAGAAAAGCGATGTTCAATACCTTTAATATGGGAATTGGAATGGTGGTGATTGTGTCCTCGGATGATGTCAATAGGACGATCGACTTTTTTCAAGAGCAAAAATTACCAGCCTATCGGATTGGCGAAATTATTGAGGGTAATGGTGAAGTGGTGGGTTTGTATCGATCAGAACAATAAGTACGCGATAAATACTAAACGAGGATAAATCACAATCCAGTGATCAAAAGAAAACAGTGATCAAAACAAAAAAACAGTTTGGCCAACATTGGCTTAGAAGTGAAAAAGCGCTCGCTAAAATTATATTGGCGGCTGAGTTGCAAGCGGGCGATCGGGTCTTGGAAATTGGTCCAGGAACCGGAATTCTAACTCGGCCTTTGCTCGATGGAGCCGACTCTGTAGTAGGAGTTGAGGTCGATCGGAATCTGTGCGAACGACTGACGAAATCATTGGGTAAGGTCGAGAAATTTCTGCTGCTACAAGGCGACTTTTTGACAATGGATTTGCCTAGTATGCTGGAGTCCCTACCCGTTTTTCGCAACCCTAGAAAAGTCGTCGCAAATATTCCCTATAATATTACGGGACCCATTCTCGAAAAGCTGCTTGGGACTATTTCAAATCCCAACCCAAATCCCTTTGACTCAATTGTCTTATTGGTTCAAAAGGAAGTAGCATTACGGCTTTGTGCCAAGGCGAATAACTCGAATTATGGCGCATTGTCCATTCGAGTTCAATATATGGCCGATTGTGAATTCTTATTTGATGTTCCGGCGAAGTCCTTTATGCCAGCACCTAAGGTTGATTCGGCGGTGATTCGGATTAAACCCAGACCCATTCCAATTCCCGCCCAAGATCCCCTGTATTTGGAACGGATTTTGAAAATGGGCTTCTCTAGCCGACGTAAAATGATGCGAAATAATCTGAAAAGCATTATTAATACGGAAGAGTTAAGCCAACTGCTCGAAACGTTGGGGGAAAGCGGTCAATCACGCGCTGAGCAATTAAGTTTGTCGCAGTGGGTGGCATTGAGCGATCGATTGAAAGCCTATGTTTTAGAGCATCCCAAATCTGATCTGGATTTAGCTGATCCAATTTCAGAAACAGATGAAACAGAGGAGGATTTGGACTAAAGCATGAAATGCCAAGACATTTTGTCATCACGGCATCTTGAGTCCGTACCACTGACATCGTATGCTTAAGCGTTGGTATTTTATTTCACTAGAGGCGACGACCCTAACATGCCCCATCCTGATCACCCTGCATCCCCCCAAAAACAGCCCAATGAGTGGCTAACCGATAGTAATGGCGAACTTGCACTGTCGATTAGGTTCAAGGGCGATCGTCTTTTTCAAGAACAGTCGCCCTATCAGACCGTTGAAGTATTTGATACCCATAGCTGCGGGAAAATGCTGACGATCGATAGCATGGTGATGTGTACCGAATGGGACGAAGCGGCCTATCACGAGATGATCACTCATGTGCCGATGTTGACGCATCCAGGGATTAAGGATGTATTGGTCATCGGCGCGGGTGACGGTGGAACAATTCGCGAACTAATGCGCCATTCCAGCGTTGAGAAAGTAGTGATGGTCGAAATTGATGAGGCGGTTGTTCGGGCCTCTAAATTATTTTTGCCAACTATTTCGGCAGCCTTTGATAATCCTAAGTTGACCCTATTGATTGATGATGGAATTAAATTTGTAAGTGATGCAATGGACGCATCCTACGATTTAGTGATTATTGATTCGTCAGATCCAGTTGGTCCTTCGGAAGGATTATTCACGAAGTCGTTCTACGAAGATGTCCATAGAATTCTTCGCCCCGGCGGCGTTATTACCGTCCAAAGTGAATCTCCATCATTCAATCCGAAAGCTTTCACTGAACTGAATCCCTGTTTGAAATCAGTGTTTGGCGAAGATCAAGTGCATTGTTATTTAGTGTTCATTCCTACCTACCCGACAGGATTGTGGAGTTTAACCTATTGTTCTAAAGATGGTCCGCATCCACTCAAACAATTCGATGCAACCAAGTCTTCGGCATTCGCAAAAGAGCATGGGTTACGTTACTACAATGAAGATGTTCATACGGCGGCGTTTAGTTTGCCAACATATATTCGCAATATGATCAATCAGTAGAGAATACATCGGGAATAATCACTAGAAATCTATCCATAGAGGTTTTATGACAAGTCAATTAAATGATTACGACCCCAATGGTATTGGGCAAGTGAATGGAAACCTCTATGGATTGCCATGTGATTATGATTCTGCAAATCTAATTGTATTTGGAGTTCCTTGGGAAGTCACTGTGTCCTATCGAGCCGGAACAGCTCAAGGACCAGCGCAGGTTTTAGCCGCCTCTCCCCAGTTGGATCTGTTTGATTTTGACAATCCTGAGGGCTGGAAGCAAGGTATTTTTATGGCAGAAATTCCCCAGGATATTTTAGATAAAAACGTTCATTACCGATCGCAAGCAGCGAAAGTTATTGAACGATTGGAACAGGGAAGAAAACTGAATGAATTGCCTGATTTGACTCAGGTCTTAGCGGGAATCAATCACGTTTGTGAATGCGTAAATGTTTGGTTGTACGATCGGACTCGTGCAGCATTGCAATTGGGGAAGCGTGTGGCAGTCATTGGCGGTGATCATAGCGCTCCGTTGGGGTGTTTTCGAGCGTTGGCTGAACAGTATGATGATTTTGGCATTTTGCATATTGATGCCCATGCTGATTTACGAAATGGCTACGAGGGATTCAAGTATTCCCATGCGTCTATTATGTTTAATGCCTTAGAAATTCCCCAAATCACCAAACTGATTCAAGTGGGACTGCGAGATATTTGCCAAGATGAGGTGAATTTAATCAATGGCAGTAACAACAGGGTTATTGCCCATTATGATTCAGCGCTCCAGCAACAACTATATTCAGGAAAATCTTGGATTGAAATTTGTCGTGAAATCATTGCAGCATTGCCTCAGAATGTTCATATTAGTTTTGACGTAGATGGGCTTGATCCAAAGCTTTGTCCCAATACTGGAACCCCTGTCCCTGGGGGATTAGAACTAGAGCAAACCTATTGTTTGTTTCGGGAAGTGGTGAAAAGTGGGCGCAAAATTATTGGATATGATCTATGCGAAGTGGGCAATGCAGAATGGGATGGAAATGTGGGTGCGAGGATTGTTTATAAACTTGCGAATTTAATGGATAAATCTTGGAAATAGGGGAATTTATATACTGCTACGATAAAATTTAATTAGTAGGTAATTCTAAAATAAATTGACTACCTTCGCCTAATTTCGATCGGCAATAGAAACGTCCTCCATGTCGTTCGGTAATAATTTTATAACCAATTGCTAGCCCCAATCCCAGGGCTATTTCATTCTGAATAGAAGTTTAAGTGTATTATGACTAAAGCTAGCCAGTCGCTGAGCTTGAGCCATATTTTCAAACCCAAGATCACGATATAAATTGAGGGAAACATTCCGCGCAATGGCCCAAATTTGAATCAGTGGCGCGGTGCGAGTTCGAGAAGCATCTTCGCCCTGA
>JAPLHZ010000407.1 GCA_026389365.1 Cyanobacteriota bacterium | reverse complement strand
TTGCTCAAATGTTGCTGGAGTCACGCCGCACAATCGTTTGAACTCTACAGGCTCTAAATTCTTAGCTTGTTTATAACTCACGTTCAATTAGCTGAATTTATATCTATTGTACAACTTTATTCGACTTTCGCAGGAGGTCTACTATCTAAAATGAGTAATTCAGTTATGAATTTCAATCTTAAGAATATGTTCATAGAAATATATAGATTGTTAATCCATTCAAATTCTAAAGTAATTAAAATTATACAGTACTATCCAAGCAATGTTAATTGACTACTCGGCATATCAAATCCCAAATGCTTCCAGGCAGCGGCTGTTGCAACTCGTCCCCTTGGCGTTCGGGCCAAATAGCCAATTTGCATCAAATATGGTTCATATACTTCTTCAATGGTTTGTGCATCTTCACCCGTTGATGCCGCCATAGTTTCTAATCCCACAGGACCACCATTAAACCGTTCAATCATTACGCTCAACATTCGCCGATCGGTCCAATCTAATCCACAGGGATCAACATTAAATAATTCCAAGGCTTCCGATGCGATCGTTTGATTAATTGAGCCGCTTTCTTTGACTTGAGCATAGTCCCGAACCCGCTTCAGTAGACGGTTTGCAATTCGAGGTGTGCCGCGTGCCCGACGAGCAATTTCTTCAGCTCCAGCCTGATCTATAGGTGTTTCTAACAATGACGATGTTCGCAATACAATCTGCGTCAATTCATCTAATTCATAAAAACGCAACCGCTGAATCAATCCAAATCGATCGCGCAGGGGGGAACTCAATGCACCGACCCGCGTCGTTGCGCCAACCATGGTGAACTTAGGTAATGCCAACGATCGGGTTCGAGCCGTTTGACCTTTGCCAATGGTAATTTCAATTCTAAAATCTTCCATCGCAGGATACAAAATTTCTTCCGTTATCCGGGGTAATCGATGAATCTCGTCAATAAATAAAACATCACCTTCCTGCAAATTCATCAACAATCCCACAATATCCCGAGGCCGCTCTAACGATGGGGCACTACTAATCTTGCAATTCACGCCCATTTCCCCAGCCAAAATGAGCGACATTGTGGTTTTTCCTAATCCCGGCGGGCCATAGAGCAACAAATGATCTAAACATTCTCCCCGCGCTTTTGCTGCCCGAATTGCAATATCAAGCACGTCCTTTAAATCTTTTTGCCCAACATATTCTTGAATAGTTTGAGGTCTAATTTTCTCTTCTTGCTTTTGCGTTTCCTCAACTGCCCGATCGCCCTTCAGGAGTTCATCTGGGATCTTTGGGGATGAATCTTCGATCCACCCATCATCTTTTGCTTTGACCGATCGTCGTCCTTTCTTCGGTGTTTGGACTCTTGTATCCAAGGGCAATTCAGCCTGAACTTCACCCACTTCAATCAGTGCATCAACCAACGCATCCATACCTGCGGCGGCAGATTTTTCAGGCGTGGGTTGCTTGGAAGAAATAATAGCCATAGCAAAGCAAAAACAAAAGTAGTTCTATTATACTAAACAATCGCTCTAGAAATAGTTGATTTTTATCGGCCTACCCTCCAATCTGCGACATCGATCGGGCATACCCTTGAGCATTTCCAGAGTCTCGTAATTTGTAATTAATTTCCGGCTTCCATTCCACCAACTTAATCACCCGATCGCGTAAGTTCGCCAAATCTGCGCCCTGACGTAATTCTGTTTTTAAATCAATTTGTCCTGTTTCATTTAATAAACAAGGTCGCAACATGCCATCAGCAGAAAGTCTCATGCGATTACACCGATCGCAAAAGCATTCCGACATCTGACTAATAAATCCAAGTGTTCCCATTGCGCCAGGAATTTTAAAGATATCGGCTGGACCATTACCAGTAATACTACTTTCCTCAATGCCATAGCGTTGCCGAATCTGTTCTCGTAGTAATTCAGAACTTATCCATCCCGATTTTTCAAACAAGTCCCCATTTCCAATGGGCATAAATTCAATAAACCGAATATGCCATTCCCGATCGATACTCAAGGCTGCTAGATCCAAAATCTCATTATCATTTACACCGGGCACCACGACCACATTCAATTTAAGCGGGCTAAACCCAACGGTGTAGGCGGTTTGAATGCCAGACCATACTTTATCCCAATTGGTTTTGCTCCCAGCCGATCGCCGCCCAATTAATTGATCAAACGTCGCAGGATCTAATGAATCCAAACTAATATTGACCCGTCGCAATCCCGCATCATATAAATCTTGTGCCTTGTCTGCTAACAAAAAACCATTCGTCGTCATAGACAAATCTTGAGTTTCAGGAAGTGCGGCGATCGCCTTTACAATATCAACAACATCACGCCGAATTAACGGCTCCCCGCCTGTCAACCGAAACCTCGTAAAGCCCGCCGGAATAAATACTTGACGCAATAGCGTTAACAGCTCACCTTGAGTCAGTAAATCCTGTTGTAATACATAATCAATTTCTGCATCCTCCGGCATACAATAAGTACAGCGAAAGTTGCAGCGATCGATCAAACTAATGCGTAAATAGTCAATTTGATTCACTTTAAAATGCCTGTAATTATCGGTTTTGATTCCTATTATAAGCTCCTGCCATGAACTCTTTGGATCTCGCCTTCACTTCCGCCCTCGAACAAGCTCGACTGATTCGTAATAAAGAAATCTCACCACTAGAACTCACCCAAGTCTATCTAGATCGCATCGAAATTCTCAACCCAACGATCGGTGCATTTTTTCATATTGCCGCAGAACAGGCGATCGTTGATGCATCTCAAAAAACCGAAGCTCTGGTCAATTTAGACCTAATTCCACTATTTTACGGGGTTCCCACGGCCATTAAAGACTTGAATCCTGTCGCCGGAATGCCTTGCTCCTATGGTATTAAATACGCTAAAAAACGGATTGCCTTGAGCGATGACCACATCACCAGCCGCATCAAACAAGCCGGATTCGTTATCCTCGGAAAAACCGCCACCTCTCAACTGGGTTCACTGCCTTACGTGGAACCTAGTGGATTTCCCCCGGCGCGTAATCCTTGGAATCTAGACTATCTCGCAGGCGGGTCGAGTGGTGGGGCAGCCTCGGCGGTTGCAACGGGATTGTGCGCGATCGCTCAAGCGTCTGATGGTGCTGGATCAATCCGAATTCCAGCCGCCTGTTGTGGATTGGTTGGGTTGAAAGCATCACGGGGACGAGTCTCCCATGCGCCCGTAGATGAGCTGTTTTCGGGCTGTGTGGTGAGTGGTGGATTGGCTAGAACGGTGACGGATTCGGCGGCATTTTTAGATACGATCGCAGGCTATGAACTTGGCGATCCCTATTGGTTAACCCCTCCAGAAGCCAGTTTTCTAGAGCTTTCCCAACGAGTTTCGCGTCCATTACGAATTGGATTTGCAACAGAAATTCCACCGATCGGCGAATGTGATGATGAATGTAAAGAAGCCGTTTTAAAAACAGCAGCGCAATTGGAAGCTCTCGGACATAATGTTGAACCGATCGAATTTAATGATTTTGACTTTAGTAAATTAATTGAACCCTTTTCAATCGCATGGCAAACCCAAACTGATGTCGGCGTACCGGGTTTATTTCTCGATCGGATCAACCGCCAACTCTGGCTCAAAGCACAAGTCTACCGCGCTGGAAAATATGTGCAAGCGCGTCAAAAACTATACCGATTTGCCCGCAAGGTGGTTGAACTCTGTCATCCCTATGATGTGATTTTATTACCGACTCTAATGCGTCCAGCGTTAAAAGTCGGTGAATTTCAGCGATTGGGGTTATCAACCTTACTCGATCGCGTTATTGATTGGTTTGCACCCTGTCCAGCATTTAACGTCAGCGGCCAACCTGCGATCGCGCTTCCCTGTGGATTTGCTAGTTCTGGCGTTCCCTTAAGCATTCAACTTGTTGGCCGACCTGCGGATGAGGCAACACTATTGAGCCTTGCGTATCAATTAGAACAATCAAAATTATGGATTCAGACTATGCCTGCAATCGCACAGCCGCCCCAATAACCTCGATCGCCCGATTGATCTCCATTGTCGTCGTCCCGCGCCCTAAGCCGAACCGTAATGATGAAAATGCTAACTCGGGCGATCGTCCAATTGCTTCCAACACATGAGAGGGTTTACGTGATTTGGTCGCACAAGCCGAACCCGATGACAATGCGATCGATTTCCCCAGTTCTAAGGCCAATCGACTTGGATCAATTTCTGGAATGCTAATATTCAAATTTCTAGACAATCGATGATCCATAGTTCCATTCACCAAACAACCCGTCGAACCCAATTCCATCACCAATCCCGACAACAATCGATCGCGTAATTTCGCCAATCGTTTTGATTCGTCCGACAGGTCTGCCACCGCCAACTCCACCGCCTTTCCAAACCCCACAATCTGCGGTGGATATAAGGTGCCTGATCGTAACCCTCGCTCCTGATCACCACCATGCAACTGCGGCGAAAGCTGAACTCGTGGATTCCGCCGCCGTACATACAATGCCCCGATGCCCTTTGGACCATACACTTTATGCGCCGTCATCGACATCAAATCAATATTCATCGCCTCCACGTCTAACGGTATGTATCCCAATGCTTGCGCCGCATCAGTATGAAATAAAATACCCTTATTGTGACAAAGTTGACCAATTTCTGCGATCGGTTGCACGACCCCAATTTCATTATTCGCCACCATTACCGAAACCAAAATAGTATCGTCCCGTAATGCACTTTTCAATAGTGCCAAATCAATTAAACCATCGGATTGAACGGCCAATATTGTTAATTCAAATCCCAATGATTGTAAATAGCGACAAGGTTCTAAAACAGCACTATGTTCAGTCGCTACAGTAATAATGTGTTTACCCTGACTCAAATACGATTCAGCAACGCCTTTTATTGCAAGATTGTTTGCTTCCGTTGCGCCACTGGTGAAAATGAGTTCATCGGCAGTCGCATTAATCGCAGAGGCGATCGTTTCGCGTGCTAATTTAACCGCAGATTCTGCCGCCCAACCATAGGCATGAGGACTGCCCGGATTGCCAAAATGCTCCGTAAAAAAAGGCATCATCGCCGCCAATACCTCAGGTGCGATCGGAGTAGTAGCATGGTGGTCGAGATAGATTAGAGGATTCATTTTTGAATTTCTGCCACTCCCTGCCGTACAACCGCCAAAACCCGGTTCATTTCACCGCGAAGTAAAGCCGATCGGTCTAGCCAGAGTCCTGGGAAAATACGACTTCGAGTAATCCCATCGCTATCTGCTTGCAATAGACTATATCGATCGTCTTCTAAGCAAAACCAATCGATTTCCTGATCCAACACTCGCCATACTAAATATTCCTGGACTCCATTACGTTCGTAGGCGGTTTTTTTCGCACCCAAATCGATCGAAACCGTACTCGCTGAAATCTCTGCAATAAATTCCGGCGCACCCTCAATGTAATCATCCACACTAATTCGAGTTTGCCCGCCCCGATCGGTATCCCAAATCAAAACCAAATCCGGCTGAGGTTCATTGCCCAAATCCAATCGAACAGAAGGCGCATCACCCAATTCAGTTCCCGGCATCAACGCCTGATAAACCAATAGCCAGCCATTGAGCTGACTGTGCGGTTTACCATGACTCCGAAATCGCAATGCCGCAGCCATATAAACTATTCCTTCAATCAATTCAGCACGAGAATCTGGCCCTTCTGCATAGCGCTTTTCAAATTCATCCCGTGATAATCGATCGCCATTTTCCAAAGGCGGAATCCTGACTGGCTGAGTCTTGAGCAATGGTAATGAAACTTGAACCATAGCGTTTCAAAATTACTATTATTTAATCTTAACCTATACCTTTAATCCTAGCTCAGAGACTTGACTCTTAAGATAAGCACTCAATTCTTCACTCTCCCCTTAAGCTGCTCTAGCCATTGCCCGATCGTCCGCCCATACTGATCTCCCGCCACGATCGCCACATCATTGTGATCAGCACCTTCAACGCTTAGCAATTGCTTCGGACCTGGAATACTGTCATACAAAACTTGACTATGCCAATAGGGAATTATCTGATCTTTGGTCCCATGAATTAACAAAATTGGGATATTAGTTTGACGAATATGGGATTGATTGGGAAACTTCTCAAAGGGCAAAACTTGAATCGGAATCACTACACCAACAGTCCGGACAGTTTTTAACGTAGGTAGTGGCGAAGAAAGCTATCCAAAGCTTAAAGTACAGTCATACAAAAAACAGAGACTGTGCAATGGATAGCCTACAGAATATTCTAACGGACGCACTGACCACAGTGGGTC
>JAPLHZ010000266.1 GCA_026389365.1 Cyanobacteriota bacterium | reverse complement strand
GGACATCCGGTAAATCGAGTGGAATGTGAATCTGATTCTCCATGAGGCCCCTCGCTTGCTGGCTAACATCTTGATTTTACAGCCAATCGATGAACGCTATATCTGGATACCGACCACGGCAATTCTAGGAGAACCAAAAAGGGATCCGTTACTTCCTGATTTCTTTCACCGATCTGTTTGGAGTCCAACGCGCTAAATTAGTGCCAACCGCAGCGATCGACTCGATGGCAATCAATGGTGCAGGTTTTGCAGGATTCGCCACATGGCTAGATATGAATCCCGCCGATCCGGATATCTTCGCCATTCCCGACCCGACTAGTCTCTTCCCCTTACCTTGGCAACCCGAAATTGGCTGGATGCCTGCGGATTTGTATATGAATGGGGAACCCGTCAAACAAGCGCCGCGCCATATTCTCAAACAAGCCCTTAGTCAAGCCGAAGCCCTTGGCTACCGAGTTAAAACAGGTGTGGAATGTGAATATTTTCTACTCTCAGCCGACGGTACAGATATTTCTGACTTAAGCGATCGCGCTAGTAAACCCTGCTATGACCAGCAAGCCTTGATGCGTCGCTTTGATATTATTGCTGAGATTTGCGATGCGATGTTGGCAATGGGTTGGGGAGCCTATCAGAACGATCATGAAGATGCGAACGGTCAGTTTGAGATGAACTGGACTTATGCTGATGCTTTAGTGACAGCCGATCGCCATGCCTTTTTTAAATATATGGTCAAAGCGATCGCTGAAAAACACGGATTTCGTGCCACCTTCATGCCCAAGCCCTTTCCCCATTTGACGGGTAACGGTTGTCATACCCATCTGTCCGTTTGGGATTTGGATGGAACTATTAATCTCTTTGATGATGTCAAAGGAGAACTCGGCCTCTCCAGTCTTGCCTATCAATTTATCGGTGGCGTACTCCATTCTGCGGAGGCAGTTTGTGCCTTCACCAATCCAACCGTCAATTCCTACAAGCGAATTAATGCCGCTGTCACAAACTCTGGCGCAACATGGTCGCCTAATACCATCAGCTACACCGGTAATAATCGCACCCACATGATTCGCATTCCTGAAGCAGGACGATTTGAGTTCCGTCTCGCCGATGGAGCCGCTAATCCCTATCTATTACCTGCGGCGCTAATTGCGGCTGGGCTTGACGGCATTAACCATAAGCGCGATGCGGGTCAACGCTATGACAATAATTCCTACACCGATCCGATTCCCTTTGGAACTGTAAAACAGCTACCTGCAAATCTTTTGGATGCTCTGCGTTGTCTGCAAGTGAATACGATTTTGCCAGAATCTTTAGGCACAGAGTTTGTTAATTCCTACATCAAGTTAAAGCAACGAGAATGGAATGCGTATAGTACGCGCATTAGTCCTTGGGAGTTAGAGCATACTCTGGATTGTTAGTGATTATCATTGTTGAGATCATGGTTGAGATCACGCGATCGATGCTTTCGATCGCGTGATTTTTATGTGTCTATCCCCTAAATACTAGAATTTTCCTTGTATTCAGGGGATAGAATTCTGTATATTTAGTATTGAATTTAACTTCATTTGCAACACTTTTCCTAGATAATTAAAGAACAAATTGTTCAAATTTGTAGCCAATATCTTTACTCTTACAAGGTTATTCTTCGTTATGTTATCAGACGACACGAAAATATTAGACACTTTTAAGGATTTATCTTCTAAATCTTCTGGGGAAATACTTTCTAATGGCAATTCTTCAACAAAGCCAATTAAACCTAGTCAAATTCTTTCATCCCAAGAATTAAGTGCTTTAAACGCGAAGTCTAATCTAAAAGGTAGTTTGCAATTAGCTGGACATCTCGCAGTAATGGCAGGGAGTGGCTATCTTTGGGGAGTGAGTATGCAGAATATTAGCGATCGTTGGTCTATCGCTTTACCCGCGTTAGTTGTCTACGGCTTTAGCTTTGCAATCATGTTTGCACCGCTACACGAAGCCTCACACCGCACCGTTTTTACTAATAATCAAGCAAATGATACGCTATCTTGGTTTGCAGGACTTTTATCTTTTTACAACAGTACTTTCTATCGGCTCTATCACAAGTGGCATCATCGCTATACGCAAATTCCTGATAATGATCCTGAACTTAGCGATCGCAAGCCCACAAATCTCAGTGAATACATTATCGAAATTAGTGGGATTACTTGGTGGATTGGTAAGTTCCGTAGACATTTTCTGACGGCGATTGGAAACTTAGAAAATTGCCCGTTCATTCCTGAGAGTTCCCGTGCTGAAGTGATTCGTTCTACTCGTTTACAGCTATTGGTTTATGGAGTAGCGATCGCTGGTTCTGTATATTTTCAGCAACCTTGGTTCTTGACTTATTGGATATTGCCGCTTGCCGTCGGTCAGCCATTTTTGCGATTGATTCTTTTAGCAGAGCATACCGATCGCCCAAATACTAACAATATGCTTGCAAATACGCGCACTACGCTTACCCTTGCCCCCTTACGCTTCTTGATTTGGAATATGTCCTACCATGCTGAACATCATCTCTATGCTTCCATTCCCTTTCATCAATTAGCCGCAGCCCATGAAAAATTAAGTTCTCATTTTGAATGCGTGGAAAAGGGATATTTTAAGGTCAATCGGCAGATCATTGCTAAGTTTGGCACGCAGTCTGGGAACTTGTCAGCATGAATGTTTTTAAGATTGAGAACTTTCAACTTCAATGCGGCGCTGTTCTCCCAGAAGCGAAACTGGTTTATCAAACCTATGGTGAATTGAATAGCGATCGCTCTAACGTGATTCTCTATCCCACTTCCTACGGAGGGCAGCATCCTGACATTGAATGGCTGATTGGTGATGATGGCATCCTCGATCCGACACGATGGTTCATTATCATTCCGAATATGTTTGGGAATGGACTATCAAGTTCGCCGAGTAATTGTGAGAATTGTGGATTAGCTGAGCAAGGTTTCTGGTTTACGCATCTAGATAATGTCACCGCTCAAGAGAAATTACTGAGCCAAGTCTTTGGGATCGAACGCTTAGCCCTTGTCTATGGCTGGTCGATGGGCGCTCAGCAAGCTTATCACTGGGGCGCATTGTATGGCGATCGGGTTGAACGGATAGCAGCCATTTGCGCTACGGCGCGGACTACTGACCATAACAAGATTTTCCTCGAAAGTTTACGATCGGCGCTCACTGCCGATCCGACATGGAATGGAACTAGTTTTGATGGCATTCCCGATCGCGGTTTTCGTACTTTTGCGAGAATCTATGCGAGTTGGGCGGCTTCGCAAGCATTCTATCGGGAAGGTTTGTATTATCAATTTGGTTATGAGTCCCTTGAGGATTATCTCTTGCGCGGTTGGGAAGCGGGTTATCGCAAGCGCGATCCGCGAAATTTGATGGCAATGCTTGATACTTGGCTGCGTTGTGATGTGAGCGATAATCCTATTTATCAAAAGAATTATGCCCTTGCTATGCAATCTATTCAAGCAAAAACGTTGGTGATGCCTAGTACTACGGATTTATATTTCACGCCCGAAGACTGCGATCGGGAAGCCGCCATGATTCCTAATGCTAAATATCTCGCTATTCCTTCGATTTGGGGACATCGGGCGGGGAATCCCTATCAAAATCCCGAAGATGCCAAATTTATCCGTCAATCTGTTTTGGATTTGCTAGAGGAATAAGTTGAAATTGATTTTAAACAGTCGCTCCTAGTGTTCTGACGAATGTTCGGGGGAGTCATCTACAACCCCAACCAACCGAAGATCCGCTCAAAATTAAGTAAATCCAGGAGCGATCGCCCTCACAACTTTCTCAAACTTGACAGGTAGAATTTAGGGTAATTAACCTATTTCTAATCGTTTCACACATAAGATTATGGTTACGATCGTTAATCTCAATGGTGCGACTGGCTGATCGGAGTGCGAATGTATTAATGTTTTATGAGAAATCCAACAAGAGAACGCGAAGCATCAAACATGTCAGCAATTTGATAGGTTATGAGAAAAAAACTTGCATAGAAAAGACTTGGATTTTTTCTCATCAACATATTGATCGGCTTAACAATAAAATGACGTACTGTTTTCCTGTTTCCGAGCAATCCCATACCTACACCAATCAAGCCACCTGCTAGAAGATCCGTAGGATAATGCACTCCTAAATAAATACGGGGCAAACACACAAATACAATTGCATGAAAAAAAGCAAGGCTTCCTAGAAAGCGCGAACATAGATAGATACCTGTAGCCATAGAAAAAAATAAAACTGCATGATCGCTAGGGAAGGAACTCCACGTCTCCAACGTTTCATGGCCGGGAGGAAAAGCAAGTCCAATTTCTGGATTTGCAAACGGTCTGATTCTAAAAGGTAGTAAGTGGGCCAATACTCTAGCTAAAATGATTGATATTCCACTGATGACTAATGTAGAAATTATCCTGTCTTGTATTAGTTTACTGAATTCACTTGGCTTGAACCATAACCACCAAACAAGTGCTGAAATTACCCCCCCTTTTAATAGACCATTTGTACTGACAATAACAATTAGAGGCGACAGTTGAGGAAATTGAAGTGAGATTTGATGAAAGAAAGAGATGATGGAAGTATCAAATAGAAACATAGAAATTCACTTTAAAATTATTAATTTACAAGCTTAAATCCAAAGTGCGACCAGCTCTGATGCCCTAAGAATAATCACTCATATGGGGCAACAGATAAAGCTTAAAAAGCTTTACTCAGACCCTTGCACCTAATAAATATGGCTTTTCCGGCGTTGCATCTGTTCATAAGGATTGTCAGGAACTAGGTAGTAGAGTTTGGGATAGAACACTTTATAGCACTCTTCGCATAAAGTTAAGCTAAAATTAAGATAAAGTTATGGTTCACCGTTGGCGATCGCGTAACACTGCTTGCTTATCGGCTTTTGACCACTGACCCAATGAAATATTTCTGTATGTCGCTAAATTATTAGGGCTTGATCTTTCTTAATGCGTTGTAGTTGAAAACGCGATTGCCCTCACAACTTTCTCAAACTTGACATTTGTCTATGCTGCGACCTTGGTAGTACAGGGACAAGGAATGGTGCAAGTTCAAGCGATCGGTGCTCAGACGGGAATGGGCAAGATTGGCAAGGCATTACACAACGTGAAGCCTGAACTCACCCCCCTTGAAGCGGGAAATGAATCGGTTAGTGAATCGATTGTTGGGCATTGCGTTAGGCCATTCCTCACAATGAATATACCGGAAGCCCCCCGGTCCCTAATTCTGGGGGAGTAAGAGATTCCGATAGTATATCTAAAGTACTGCAAACAAACATTCTAAATGAAGATGCTTAGTTTTAAATAGAGGGCTACTATTATTGATGTTAGCACTCACTAACGATTTGTCTTTTACGGTCTGGGATAAAGTTCTACAAATCCAGATTCAAGAATATGACAAACCTCTGAATTTTTAATGGCATCCGTCGGTTAGAACATAGTTCCGGGTGAGATAGAACATCGTAAAACCAAATCGATCGGTAAAGCTAAAATGACAACTGCCAGAATCATCATTCAACATCCCCTTGAAGATAATAAAGAGAAAATCAGTTAATTCTCAATTGATTTAGTCCTACAAAATCACATGATAATTGGAGATTCCCATGGTTTCACATTATAAGATTCGTCAATTTGTTATCGTGGTTAATCTTGTTTTCTTCCTGATGAGTATTACATTGTTTGGCTTTAACGTCGATCGGAGCCTAGCTGCCCATAGGATCGAAGGCTGGAGCTGGGGTAAAGCACGAGGTGTTGCGAAAGATATTGAAGGCAAATTCCAAGAAACGGTGGGTAACATTATCGCAAATAGATTAATGACTAGTAAGGACGTACAAGTTGAGGGAAAGGTTCTCAATTGAGTAGAATCTCTCCAATCTAAAAAATAACCCTTTAGAGGCAAAACATGATTAATATTATTTGGACAGGTGCTGTCATTCTGTTTGTTCTGTGGATTTTAGGTGTGTCAGTTAACATTGGTGGTAGCCTAATTCATCTTTTACTCGTTTTGGCGGTGATTGGAGTTGTCTATAATTTGATCACAGGCCGATCGGCTCTCTAATCCCTCAGCATAAATTAAGATCTGGTTGGCCTAATCGTGCTGACCAGATTTTTTGTGGGTCAATCGGCTTACTTTGGTTTGAGTCTCTGAAGTTTATGAGTCGATCGGGTTTCAATGCGCTATTAATGTTTATAGAAATTACGATCGGAAAACACCAGTTTTTCATGGCTGATTGATTAAATTGGCATCTCTTGTATTTTTTCCTTCTACAATGGCGATTTCTTCTTCTGTCCGTCCATACAGGTTGTAAATGTTGTTTGTTGAGTTCAATCATTTACTCAGCGAGATGTGCCAATAAGTCATGAATTACATCGGCTTCTTAGGGCTGTTGGGTGAGATGATAATTAATCTGAGTTAGGAGCGGAGCGGGATTGCGATCGAGTTGAAATTGATTGTAGAGAGCGATCGTAATTAGCGGATAGTTTAACTTATAGTAATATCATCTTAAAGTTTTCGCATTAATTTCCTATGCCTAGTCTTAGTCTCAAGCCATCGCATAAACCGATTAAGAATTATTACGAGGCTCTAGATGGCTATGCCAAATTAGGAGTAGTGCATGAGGGAGCGGTATTGTCGGCTTTTCAGCAGTTGTTGGAGTCCTGTGGTCGGCAGTTTCAATGGACTTTAGTACAGCAATATGCGATTAAGCGATCGAAGAAACAGCCAATTCGATTGGACGGGGCTTTAGTAGATGGGTTTAATTTGCCACGAGCCTATTGGGAAGCGAAGGATAGCAAGGATGATCTGAAGAAGGAAGTTCAGAAAAAGTTTGCAGTTGGCTATCCCAAAGACAATATTATTTTTCAGCAACCTGATCGCGCCATTCTTTATCAAGATGGCAAGTTGGTGATGGATATTGACATTACCAAGGCTCAAGAATTGGTGGATGTGGTGCGCCAATTTTTTGAATATCGTGCGCCTGCGATCGCACAATGGGAAAAGGCGGCTGAGGAATTTGGCGATCGCGTAAAGGATCATGCAACGGCTTTGTTAGAGCTAATTCGTAAGGAAGAGAAAACCAATAAGAAGTTTATTGATGCGTTTGCGGGTTTTGTGGCGCTATGTCGGCAGTCGATTAATCCGAATCTTGCTGAATCCGCAGTAGAAGAGATGTTAATTCAGCATTTGCTGACGGAACGGATTTTTCGGAGTGTGTTCAATAATCCTGATTTTGCTCAGAGAAATATTATTGCGGTAGAGATTGAGAAGGTAATCAATGCTTTGACTTCCAAGTCTTTCAGCCGCGCTCAATTTTTGAGTAGTTTGGATCGGTTTTATGGGGCGATCGAGGAGACTGCGGCGACGATTGATGATTTTTCGCAAAAGCAGGATTTTTTGAATACGGTCTATGAGAAGTTCTTTCAGGGCTTTTCGGTGAAGGTGGCTGATACGCATGGGATTGTGTATACTCCGCAGCCGATTGTGAATTTCATGGTGAAGAGTGTGGAGGAGATTTTGCAACGGGAGTTTGGCAAGTCTCTAGTGGATAAGGGTGTTCATATTCTCGATCCGTTTGTGGGAACGGGGAATTTCATCATGCGGGTGATGCGCGAGATTGCGGAAATCCAGAAGTCGGCTTTGCCTCACAAGTATGAGCATGAGTTGCATTGCAATGAGGTGATGTTGTTGCCCTATTACATTGCTTCGATGAATATTGAGCATGAGTATTTTGAGCAGGTTGGGAAGTATGAGCCGTTTGAGGGAATTTGTTTAGTTGATACTTTTGAACTTGCTGAAGCAAAGCAGTTAAGTTTGGGGCTTTTCTCTACGGAAAATACGAAGCGTGTTGAGAGACAAAAGCAATCACCAATTTTCGTGATTATTGGTAATCCTCCTTACAATGCCTATCAATCAGAAGATTTGAATAACCGAAATCGCAAATATCCGACAATGGATAAACGAGTAAGTGAGACATACAGCAAGGATTCTAAGGCGACAAATAAAAATGCTCTTTCTGATCCTTACGTCAAAGCAATTCGATGGGCTTCTGATAGAATAGGAGATGAAGAAGGCATAGTTGCTTTTGTGACCAACAATAGCCTGATCAACGATCTTGCTTTTGATGGGGTTAGAAAAAACTTAGAGAATGATTTCGATCAGGTCTACATTTTTGATCTAGGAGGCAATGTAAGAAAAAATCCAAATTTATCTGGAACAAAGAATAATGTGTTTGGTATTCAGGTTGGTGTCAGTGTCAATATTTTTGTCAAACATCGTCAGGAAAATAATTAGCAATGAGATTTACAAGAATTACGGTTAATCCCAAGAAAATGGGTGGTGTACCTTGTGTTCGAGAGCTTCGTATTCCAGTTGCTACTGTAGTTGGTATGTTTGCTGAAGGTATGCGAGACAACGAAATTTTAGAAGCATTCCCTGATTTACAAACTGAAGACATCCGCGAGGCTCTGCACTATGCTGCTCAAGCTATGCGCGAAAGAGAATTACCATTATTAAGTGCATGAAATTTTTAATTGACAACCCTTTATCCCCAGCGATCGCATTTGGCTTGAGGCAGGCTGGTTTTGATGCGAGTCATGTTCGAGACTATGGTATGCAAGCATCTGAAGACATTGAGATTTTTGAATATGCAGCTAGAGAAGGTCGCACGGTTATTTCCGCAGATACTGATTTTGGTACTTTGCTAGCTTTGAAGCAAGAGTCTAAACCCTCAGTTATCTTGTTTCGCCGTAATAGCGATCGCCGACCTGAAACACAATTACAAATCTTGTTGGCAAATCTTCCTAGCCTTGAAGAAAGTATTGAAGCAGGTAGTATTATCATTTTTGATCGCGATCGCATCCGTATTCGCTCTTTACCAATTAACGGAGATTAAGATTAATGGGAAAGGCAAAGATTTATTACGCAAGAGTTGATGAATTCTGGACAAAAGAACAAAAACTTCTACATTTAGAGTCGATTGATAGTTTTAAAGATATTAAATGGAAACCCATTGAGCCTGACGCAAAGTATAACTGGCTTTTGGAAGGTTTACATTCTGAGTATGAGGATTTTATTCCACTTGGGACAAAGGAAGCTAAATCTACTGATGGTATAGCGGCTTTTGCTTTGTTTAAACTTTATAGTCGAGGTGTAGCAACTGCTCGTGATGCTTGGGCTTATAATTTTGATCCTCAAGTTCTGACTGAAAGTATCCAAAAAACTATTGATATCTACAATAACTATGTCTTCCTATGGCAAAATCGCGCAGATAAAAGTATTAAAAATGTTGACTCGTTGATAAATCTTGATGACTCAACAATAAGCTGGTCAGACGGATTAAAGTTTGGCATGATGAGGTTAGAAAATATAAATTTTGATTCAACCTTGCAGCTAGCTGGTTTTCTTCATTTTCTGGCAGAAAGCGGTTTTGCTAGGTAGGCAGGCTCTACCACTGATCGCAGAGTAACGGCTTCCTTCAAAGCCAAGTATCACGGGAAAAGATATCAAATGGGTTCTATAGACCTTTCACATCAGAGTTTTTATACTTTGATCATCTGTTAAATGAAAGACGTTATCAGTTCTCAAAAATTTTCCCATCAGAATTAGTAGAAAAAGAGAATCAAGTCATTTGCGTTGTAAATGAAGCTCAAGTTCCATTCTCTGCTCAAGTAGCAAATTGTATTCCTTGTCTTCATTATGGTGGTAGACAAACTCAATGTTTTCCTTTTTATACTTATAGCGAAGATGGAACTAATCGCCAAGAAAATATTACAGATTGGGCTTTAGAACAATTCCAAACCCATTATCAAGATCCCAAAATTACCAAATGGGACATCTTCCATTACACTTACGCCCTACTCCATCATCCCCACTATCGCCAACGCTACGCCGCCAACCTCAAACGCGAACTACCGCGCATCCCCTTCGCACCAGAGTTTCATCCCTTTGCGATCGCAGGAAAACGCCTCACCGAAATCCATATCAACTACGAACAACAACCCGAATATCGCCTCAAACATATTGAGAATAAAGATCTTCCCATCGATTGGCGAGTCGAAAAAATGCGTCTCAGCAAAGACAAAACTCAAATTAAATATAACGACTTTCTCACCCTTACAGGCATTCCATCAGAAGCCTTAGAATATCGACTAGGCAACCGCTCTGCCCTAGACTGGATCATCGATCAATATCAAGTCAGCACCGACAAACGAAGCGGCATCACAAACGATCCCAATCGCCTTGATGACGAAGAATACATCGTGAGATTGATTAAGCAAGTCATCACTGTGAGCTTAGAAACCGTTAAAATTGTGAAAAGTCTACCAGATTTAGGACTACCCAATGATTAAGCCAGAATTATTTGATGTTGTTGAACTTTTAATTGATTTACCAAATTTAGAAATAAAGGCTGGTGAACTTGGCACGATTGTTGAAGAACATAATGGTCGCGCTTATGAAGTGGAATTTTCAAATGACAAAGGTGAAACTCTTGCATTTCTGGCTTTGACTCCTGACCAGTTTATTGTGGTATGGAAAAGTGAAACTCACTCTTGGGTGTCTTTGTCCGATCGCATTAATGCAATGCTGCAAGTTATTCCAGAAGACGGACAAGAAAAAGTCTTAAATTTTACACGCTCCCTTTATAAAACTCCTGCCTAACTCAATGCCTAAAAAGATTCGAGAAATTAAAGCAGCATTACTTAAAGCTGGTTTTACTGTTAGATCTGGCAAAGGGAGTCATACTGTATGGAGTCATGTAAAGCTGTCCTATAGCTTGACGATATCAGGTAAGGACGGAGCCGATGCCGATCGCTACGCCGCCAACCTCAAACGCGAACTACCACGCATCCCCTTCGCACCAGAGTTTTATCCTTTTGCGATCGCAGGAAAACGCCTCACCGAAATCCATATTAACTACGAACAACAACCCGAATATCGCCTCAAACATATTGAAAACAAAGATCTGCCAATCGATTGGCGAGTCGAAAAAATGCGCCTCAGCAAAGACAAAACCCAAATCAAATATAACGACTTCCTAACGCTTACGGGTATTCCCCCAGAAACCTTTGAATACAAACTAGGCAACCGCTCCGCCCTAGACTGGATCATCGATCAATACCAAGTCAGCATCGATAAACGAAGCGCGATCGCCAATGATCCTAATCGCCTTGATGATGAGGAATACATCGTGAGATTGATTAAGCAAGTCATCACCGTGAGTTTAGAAACCGTTAAAATTGTCAAAGGTTTACCAGATTTAGGACTACCCAATGATTAGTCAATGTTAATATCTTGATAAGTTCCAGCAAGTTAGGACGGCAAAACGATGAAAAGCCCCATCAAACTTCAGCAAAACATCAAGTCATTTATTCGCTCCAATTCAGAAGGCGGCTATGTTGCCGAATGCCTAGAAATATCCGTAGTAACTCAGGGCGATACACTAGATGAAGTGGTCGATAATCTTTTAGAAGCCGTTTCATTGCATTTAGAAGGAGAAAACCCCGAAGATTTTGGCTTAGTGCCTAATCCATCAATTTTTGTCACCTTTGAACTGCAACCCGAATATGTAACAGGGAATAGACTTAATGTTTTTAAAAGACTGAAAGCGCAAAGTTAATAAGGAATCTAATTCTCGTTTGTGAGTAGTATGAGACATCTCAAGACAATTAGAGATAGCTAACTTAAACGAAGAAAAGTCAGGATAATAAATTAGACTTAATCGGAAATAGGGTTTTGCGAATTTACAGCCCTTGCCTAGCAAGGCTTTGAATCTCTAAAAAACAATTTCCGATAATGTTTACTGAATACAGGCACTGCTTTTTAACAAATTTCCAAAAACGCTCAATTAAATTCAAGTTGGGAGAGTAGGTAGTCAGATAGAGAAGTTCGATATTCAAGGACTGAGCTAACTCAAACACCAAGGCACCCTTTTGATAACG
>JAPLHZ010000017.1 GCA_026389365.1 Cyanobacteriota bacterium | reverse complement strand
TTCGTGAATTTCGTACTAAATCTGATGAAATCGGCGCTTTTCCTAATGAAACTAGTTGTTTAACTGTTTTTTGGCTTGTTGTTGAGCGTGATCATGCCAAACATGACCGTAGATCTTCCGCGAATAATTCATGACACTAACTAATTAACTAGTGCGATCGCCAATCTTGTAGGTGCGTTAACGAAATGTAATGCGCCTTATTTTTTGTGAGTGTTAAGTGTAAGACTCTCCAACCTAGAATAGATGGGTCAAGTTGCAATAAGGTCAAATGTATGGAGGTTCGTCAATGGCGTTACAGCAAAGAAGAATTAGCTCGGCGTGGGCAAGAACTCTATGAAGCTAGCATTCGGCAGCAAGTAGAATCTGGTAATACAGGCAAAATCGTAGCGATCGGTTTGTTTTCCCAGAATGCGATCGGTTGAGATCAAACCTGAAATCGGCGATCGGTAAATTATTGAAAAGCCATTCCAAATCCAACAGAATTTTACAACTTTTCAGGAATCACAAAATTTATCAAAAAAGGGACTGGAATCAGCCGATCGTACAGCTCAAACTATCCCAGTCCCTTACTACAATTGATAAATCAGACTTATCTCAACACCGGAGCCGATTCAGCCAAGGCCGTTGTTTCAGATTTCTGTGCAATTAACACCGGATTACTCCCGCGAATTCGAGCCACAATTTGCGACGTTTTAGTATCGTAAATTTGAGTTAAGAGCTTGGGATAGAAGCCAATGCCGATGATGGGCACGAGTAAACAGGCGATGATAAATACCTCGCGAGGTTCAGCGTCAATCAGCGCTTCGTGGGACGTGAGTTCTTTATTCTCAGGACCGTAAAAAATTTCTCGCAGCATCGATAGCAAATATACGGGCGTTAAAATTACCCCGATCGCCGCCAAAATTACCATGATGATTCGGAAGGTCAGCGAGTAGGCATCACTCGTCGCAAACCCAATAAAAATCATCAGCTCGGCCACAAAGCCACTCATCCCCGGCAACGCCAACGATGCAAGAGAACAAGCCGTGAACATGGAGAAAATTCGCGGCATCTTCTGCCCGATCCCCCCCATTTCATCCAGCATTAAAGTATGAGTCCGATCGTAGGTTGACCCGACCAAGAAGAACAAACTCGCCCCAATCAAACCGTGGGACACCATTTGTAAAATTGCACCACTCATGCCCAAATCCGTAAAGGAGGCGATGCCAATCAGGACAAAACCCATGTGGGAGATGGACGAGTAGGCAATTTTTCGTTTTAGATTTCGCTGGGCAAAGGAAGTGAGCGCCGCGTAAATGATATTAATCACGCCCAAAATAATCAATGCAGGCGCAAAGACCGCATGGGCCGCTGGCAACATCTCCACATTCATCCGAATCAAGGCATAACCGCCCATCTTCAGCAGAATTCCTGCAAGCAACATGTGGACCGGAGCCGTCGCTTCGCCGTGGGCATCCGGTAGCCAAGTATGCAACGGAATAATCGGCAGCTTGACTCCGTAGGCAACCAGAAAGGCCGCATAAATCCAGAGCTGGAACTGCACCGGATAATCCTTTGCCATCAAAGCTTGCATGTCAAAAGTCACGGTATCGCCATAAAAGGCCAAGGCCAACGCCCCAACCAAGATGAATAGCGATCCGCCAGCGGTGTAAAGAATAAACTTCGTCGCCGCATAGAGGCGCTTTTTGCCGCCCCAAATCGACAGCATCAAATACACCGGAAGCAGCTCTAGTTCCCAGGCTAGGAAAAACAACAGCATATCCTGCACCGCAAAGACCATGATCTGGCCGCCGTACATCACTAGCATCAAGAAATAAAACAGCTTCGGCTTGTAAGTAATGGGCCAAGAGGCCAAAATCGCCAAGGTGGAAATAAAGCTGGTCAAAATAATGAGCGGCATCGACAACCCATCCGCTCCAACCGACCAGTTCAGGTCAAGCTGCGGCACCCAGGGATAGCGTTCAAAGAGCTGCATTCCAGCATTGTGGAAGTCGAACCCTACACAGAAGGCTGCAACTGTCATCACAAAATTAATCAGCCCGACCGTCAGGGCATACCAGCGAACCGTTTTCCCGTCTTTGTCAGGAATTATCGGGAGCAAGAGCGACGCTGCGATCGGAAATAGGATGAGCGTCGTCAGCCAGGGAAAGTTAGCTGTCAACATGAGTATCGGAGGGGAGTGAGGTGAGCAAGCTACAAATAAATAATTTTTTGCGGATAGAACGATTCTAAACAGAGAGACATGATCCCCGCCCAAAATCGCAGGACTTCTTCACCATTCATACATTGCGTTACATTTGCCCGATAGGATGATGTACGGTTTTGAAATTACGGTTTTGAAATTACCGTTATGAAATCACAAGTTATCTGTTTTAGGGTATTGAGGCGCGTCATGCAGTTAGAATTTGTTCCCGTTGAAGATTTTTATTTTGAATTAACCTTGGCCGTCAAGACTTTAGAGGAAATCGAAAATCCTGAACTGGCGAAGCAAATTGGTCAGATTCTCAAGGAGCGTTATGGTCAATGTTCGACCGTTGCCGCTGCGAGTCAAAATACCTATAACTATGTGTTCCAAGTTCCGGACGTGGACAATTCTCCGTTCCATCGGCTGGTGGTGTCGATCGCAGATTGGGGCAATAAACTGCGGCTCTCGTCCGACTATGGCTGGAAATTAAATGAAGAACATCGGGCTGAAAAGAGCGATCGGTTCTCAGGACGTGACGAGTTTAACCAAACCTTCAAAACTCACATTGCTGAAGTGTTAGGGGTGACGTTTTAAAGAGTTAAGGCTTTAAAAGCTTGGTTTGCGATCGTCCTTCCCCTGAAGTCGATCGCAGTTTTTCGTTTAACAAATTCAGTTCTTGCTTTTCTTTGTTGAGGACACGAATCCGTTTGGACAGAATTTTAATAATGTTGACGGCGATTCCTGGAGTTTCGTCGATCGCCGCAAAGACATGCTGCTGTGTCAGTTCGAGGCAAACGGTTTCTTCTAGCGTCGTAGCTGAAGCCGATCGCATTTCAGCATCAAATAACGACATCTCACCAAAAAAACCTTCGCGGGAATGTTCTTGTAAAATCCGATCGCCCAGATGAATTTTGATCTTGCCTGATGCGACAATGAACATCGATCGGCCTTCTTCATTCTGGATAAAAATTTGCTGTTTGGCCTTGAAAGTCCGTTCTTCCATTACGGGCACCAAACGGATCAAGAAATCCTCCCGGAGTTCCCGAAACATATCGACCTTGCGCATTAAAAGTAATCGATCAAAAAGATTCAGCATCTAACGACTTTATTATTTAGCTACTTTAAAGGATTTAAAGGCCGATATCCAAAAATTTCGGTCTGGGGAATGTCTCCTACTTCATCTTCAGGTGCTGGGCGAATGGGCGCAACCCCTTCAGAACGAATTTGATACTCTTCCATCCATATGTGAATTTGACGGCGCAGGAGGGGATCAGTATCATTTCGCATTCGTGGGAGGACTTTCAAAAAGGCACCTTTCATCTGGCCGCGCTGTTCGGCATTGTAAAGATACAGCATGGCCGACTCTCGTAACAAACTACTCCCTCCGCGTAATCCTGACAATACTTGCTCCCGTTCCAAGGCCCAACCCTCCGATCGAACTAAATGGAAACAACAAGCCGCCACCCAATCAGAGAGAAAATGTCGTAAGTCTAATACTTGCTTAATCCGATCGAGCGGTTCGAGCGGCTGATAATTAAGGCTGGAACTTAGGCTTTGGAGTTGAAGTTCTAGATCAATTTGCTCTTGACGGCTGAGTCTCCATTGGGCCACTTTGGGCACCTTGGTTTGCACTAGAACTGCTGATTTAGCATTTTTTTTGCTACGTCGGCTGTGTTTTTTGCGAGATGGCGCTTCGGAAATTTTGTTGCCTAGGGCCATACTATTTTCTAAAATCACCAGCAATGCGCGCTTTTGGGGAATATCGACCTTGGTATCCAAAATCTCTAAACCCTGAGCTATATCGTCCGAGAAGCCCGATTTCAGGCTGTAGGCTGCCGCTTGAATTGCTTCAGACTCATAGAGAAACTGCATTAATAAGAAAATACGATCGACAGCATCACTCTGAACACCTTGGAGCGATCGATATAGCATTTCTTCGAGATCTCGTGATTTCACCTGTCCCGTAATGTCTAAGATTGCCGCCGTCACTTGACCAATCAACATCAAATCCTGTTCGAGTAAGGCTTCAATCTCAGCCCGACCTAAGGCATCTGCAATAGTATCCGTGCCGTTTGTGTTTTGAATTTTGACCAAGGCGCGCAGGATACTGGTCCGATCGTTACTCCATCGAATTGGAAGCTGCTGAAGTAGAAAATCAATAGCCTCAGGTGATCCGACTTGACCAATAATGTCCCAAGCCACTGTCCGAACTGCTTCACTTTCGCGCCAGTTTTGGGCTAGGGGTTGTAACCAAGGTAGAGCTTCATCCTTTAAAAGAATAAAGGCTTTAGTCGCTGCACCACGGGTTTCGGGCTGGCGTAAGCCTTCGACTAGCGACGGGTAACATTTCTCAAAATGGGTGGCCGCCACCACATCTAGAACCGCACACCGCACATTTAAATCCGTTTCCTGTTTAACAATTTCTAAAATGTAAAGCTGAAGCGCCTGCAAATATTTGAGATTACGAATCGCTGCGCAACTGGCTTGCCTCTCATACTGACTATGATTCGTCAACATCAGTCGCAGCAAATTAGTGGCTTTCGCCCGTTGATCTCGATCGCCAAATTCTAATAACAACACGGAAGCCGTCGCCCTAACCATGGCTGGAGCTTGGGGACTGAGGTAATCGAGTAATTGTTGAACATTACGGCCTGAATCCGCATGATAGATATATCTCAAGGCAGCAGCTACCACTGGATCCGGCTGTTGGGGAGTAATCAGGCGACTGACGGCGATCGCATACTTAGGATCAGGATCATCCTGCATCACGCCCAAAATTCGACATTTCGCCACTTCGGGCAGCCGTTGCAACATCGGAACTAGGATATCTAGCGCACCTTGGGGATCAACTTGCAGCAGCAATTCCACGCAACCCATTTGAGATTCTTGCATCCCCGGCTGACTCAGCGCACTGATGGCGGCCCGTTTCAACTCTCGCAGCGCCGATTCACTCGTTGTGCGCCCCGCTAATAAATCTTGCCGTGCACTCAAAATCAAAATTTCAGCATACTGACGACGCAGCGCATAAATTACGCTCAGCCAAACGCCAGCCAAAACCACCAAAATCATAAAAATTGCCCCGCGCCAGTAGCTTCCTAGGGTTTGCTGCCACCCAAAAGAAATCAAACCTAGCAATAAGATTCCGGTGATCCCATTGGCGATCGGTTCGGCATTACCTCGCACACTGGTCTGAACGATGGTGCGTAATCTTTGAGGGACGGGTTGAAACAGAACGGGTCCGACACTGGCGAGTAAGGTGAAGTGAAACAATTCGTAGAGAAATTTCAATAGAACAATAGACCAAAAAATCATTGCTCCGGAACTAATGCTTTGCACCTTCACAGCAAAGACCGGAAACAGGCTCGGGAGCATGCTAAGGATCGCCACTAAGCCGCCAACCGTCACCATCAAGGTCGGCAAAATTCCCGTTGTCCCGAATACTCCCAGCTTCTCAATCACCCACCGAGATGCAAACCACTGAACAATTAATTCAAAAATCCCCAAAACACCTTGAAAAATTCCTAAAAAGCTAGCAATCCGCTCACTTTGATTTTGAGGCTGAGCCAGCCGATTTAGAAAGTCCATTGAACCCATGAATTCCAGCTCTTTAGAAAACTGGAAATCCAATAGCAGAAAAATCATTTCGGCCAACACAAAAAACAGCAATAGCATCCAGCGATAGTTCATCGCTTGACCTTGTAACAGTTGACCTGATTCCTGATTGGCTGACTCGCGGCGATGGAGCGTGGTGTCAAAAAATCGAGATTGCTTGCGGGTGATGTAGAACAAAATCATTGATCCCAACATCATCATGCTGAAGGCTGTCATCGTCACGCCAGACAGACCAAACCGATCAGACACTAAGGGCAATAAAAAACCACTGACCGCATCCGCCACCAACACGCCACTGCTAATTAATGGATAGGTGCGTCGCAGTTCTCGTACATTAAAAAGCTGGTTGGCGGTAATCGTCGTATTCGTATCATTCAGAACATAGACGACCTGAAGCCACAGACGCATACACAATACAACGGCCTTAAAGATAGCAAATCCCCCGATCGTCGGCCCTACTGGCAAGATCAACCCCTGCTGAAATGCCAACACGGGTAGCGCCATCATCACCGACACTAGGACGATCACCCAACGTAGGGGAATAATCGATTGCACCAATCCGTAAAGAAATCCTAGAAAAATACTGAGGATGGTGCTAGATAAATAAATCAGCGGTAGTCTATCCGCGCTGTACTGTTCTAAAAACAGGGCAGAGGCGGTTGCTTCTAGCCACAAAACTCCCACCGAGGTGGCCGCATAGGACAAAAACATCCAGAATGTTCGGCTCGCCTCTTCCGACCGCAAATTCATGACGCGCAGCGCCCGACTCAATAAATTGTCGTGTTGGAGATCTCGACTGGTAGTCATAGGGAGAAATGATGAAGTGCCAAGTAAAGCGATCGTCGCAAGACTATCGTTAGTGTACCCATTAGGCTCCCATGATATTAAAAAAGCTGGCGATCGCCAGCTTTTTCACAGATTTGCTTCAGGTTGAGCCTTTCAACAAGACTATTTTCAAGCAGACTATAAAGGTGAATTACTTCTTCGGAGCCATAAGCATCATCATGTTACGGCCTTCTTTTTTAGGAGTCTGCTGAATTTCAGCAACCTCTTGAAGATCCGTGGCCATGCGCTTGAGCAACACTTCAGCCAAGTCACTATGCTGAATCTCTCGTCCTCGGAACATGATAGTGGCCTTAACCTTGTCTCCGGCCGCCAAGAAACGTTGAGCCTGAGAAAGACGCACTTTGTAATCGTGCTCCTCAATTTTGTAGCGCATCTTGACTTCTTTTACGTCAACAGTATGCTGCTTTTTCTTGGCTTCCTTTGCCTTTTTCTCTTGTTCAAACTTGTGTTTACCATGGTCAATGATTTTACAGACAGGCGGATCTGCCTTGTCGCTAACCAGTACAAGGTCAAGTTCCTTGTCATCTGCAATGGTTTGGGCCTCACGGGAGGTCATGATTCCCAATTGCTCACCGTCAACACCCACAACCCGAACTTTCGGGAAGCGAATACGTTCGTTGATCATGGGGAGATCGCGATTAAATCGTCTGGGTTCTCTTTCCGACACGGGCACCGTTTTGTGAATTGGACAATTGTGAATAGAATCCGACAGAACTAAAACTAGTTCAGCCTGTGTTATCTATATTACCCAATTCCTGGGTCTAGGTGTGAAAATAAAGTTATAAGAATTGTAGAATTTTTCACCTTGGTTACAGGGAGGAGCAAGACATCGTGCATCGAGAGTGGATTTGGCGAGGGCATCACGTCCGATATACCTTCACAGCAGCAGCTTCGTCACTCTCCCCGTCGTCGCTAGATTCGTCACTCGATGCGCCATTGCTGCTTATTCATGGATTTGGGGCATCGGTGCGGCATTGGCGATCGAATGTTGGACCATTGAGTGTCGATCGATCGGTCTATGCGATCGATCTGTTGGGCTTTGGCGCATCGGATAAAGACAGTACGGGGTATGGGACGGCCCTGTGGGTGGAGCAATTGTTTGATTTTGTCAGACAGGTGATTGGGCGCAATGTGGTGGTGGTTGGGAATTCTCTGGGTTCTGTGGTGGGTCTGGGTCTGGCGGCAAAACATCCAGATCTGGTGAGGGCGATCGCCTGGTTGAATCTACCGGATTTTTCGGCGGTGTCCTTTCCGTCTGCCATTAAGGCATTGACCCAGCCAATTGGAGCGTTGGTGAAACGAGTGATTACCTGGCCTCCAATTTTTGTGCCATTTTTTCGCTGGATCCGTCAGCCTGCTGTGATTAAAAAGTGGGTCAAGGGCGCGTATGTGGATGAAACTAGACTAGATGCGGAACTGATTGAGATTTTGTCGGCTCCGGCATTCGATCGTAATGCGGCCCGTGCATTAGCAACCATGATCATGAGTCAGCGAGAATTACCGCCAGATTATACGGCGAGGTCTGCGTTGCCAAAGATGACGTTGCCGATGCTATTAATTTGGGGCGCGAAGGATCAGTTTGTGCCGCCCAGCATTGCTCAGAAGATTGTGGATTTTAATCCGGCGATCCAATTGGTTTCCCTACCTGAAGTTGGCCATTGTCCTCATGATGAGGTGCCGGATCAAATCAATCAAATTTTACTAAGTTGGCTCGCGGAATTGTCAGGGTAACTTGGGAATTTCCACGATGATTAACACGATGATTAATTAGTCTTTGGGACCATTCCCAAACGCTGCAACAATTCTCCGTCATGATCGCGACTCGGATTGGGAGCCGTCAACAGCACAGGTCCAGTAAAAATCGAATTCGCGCCCGCCACAAAACACATCGCCTGTAATTCATCACTCATGGCCGATCGTCCCGCCGTTAGACGCACGATCGCTGTCGGAAACAAAATTCGGGTGGTGGCGATCATTCTGACCATATCGATCGGGTCGATGGGTGGTGCATTTTCTAGGGGCGTTCCTGCTATTGGGATCAGGGAATTAATTGGAATCGATTCAGGCACCGGATCCAATTTCAACAATGCTTCAAGAAATTCAAGCCGATCGGTTTGCGATTCGCCCATCCCCACAATGCCACCACAACACACGGAGATTCCGGCATCGCTGACGGCCTTAATGGTGTCGAGGCGATCTTGGTAGGTGCGGCTAGTGATAACTTTTTCGTAATAGCTGGGGGAGGTGTCTAGGTTGTGATTGTAAGCCGTCAGTCCCGCTTCCTTGAGCTGTTGGGCTTGGTGTGGTTTCAGCATTCCCAGGGTGCAGCAAACTTCCATGTCCAGCGCTGCCACATCTCGCACCATCTCTAAAACCCGATCGAATTGTGCCCCGTCCTTCACCTCTCGCCATGCTGCGCCCATACAAAACCGTGTGGAGCCTGTTGCTTTGGCGGCTTGGGCTTCCTGTAAAACCGCTGCTGATTGCATTAACGGTTCTGGAGCGAGACCTGAACTATTGTGGACACTTTGAGAACAGTAGCCACAGTCTTCAGGGCAAGCTCCACTTTTGATGTTGCCGAGGGTGCAAAGCTGGATGGCGCGCGGGTCGTGGTGTTCGCGGTGAATCCGTTGCGCTTCAAACATTAGGTCTGGTAGTGGTTGGCTATAGATCTGACGGATCCGATCGAGGGTCGTAGAGTCGATCGGCATATCGATCATAGTACTAGTCAGAATAGGGCTGCTGGCGGTAGCGACTGTCATAGGTCAAAGGCGGCGCGAGTTATTTCAAAAAAGCGTAGCAGGTCAAGGCCCAGAACCGCCTCGTTAAAATGTTGCATTTCCCCTGGAAATTTGCTCACTAACGATTACGCATCATTTGGCCCATAATTGTATAGCTTAATGGGAATTATGCTTGGGTGTGGTTGGTGCGTGTGATTACTTTGACGGAGCTATTATGGGCGTTCATTGGATTATTGCTGACGATCGGCGGTAATTTTCTTCATGCCTCGATTGTCAGCGGGCCTTGGTCTTGGACCTCTCAAGCCATTCCATCTCACTTTATAGGGGTTAATTATCAGATTGGTGCGGTGTTGTTTGTCGGCTGTATGGGCGGACGTAATGCGGGGGTGATTTCCCAGGTGGCCTATTTGCTGTTGGGGTTGGCGGGGTTTCCATTTTTTGTGCAGGGTGGCGGTTTGGGCTATGTGCAAGAGCCGATGTTTGGATATTTGCTGGGATTTTTACCGGGGGCTTGGCTCTGTGGCTATTTAGCATTCCGATCGCAAGCCCGTTTGGAGTGGTTGGCCTTTTGTGCGATCAGTGGGTTGGCGGTAATTCATGCGATCGGGGCAAGCTATTTATGGGCGACCTATTTGCTTAATGTTGCAGAGGGTAGCAAGATGACATTGAATATGGCATTGACGATTTACTCCGTGAGTTTGTTGCCGGGACAGTTAGCGGTAGTTTGTGCGGTGTCGGTGTTGGCATTTATAATGCGAAAAATGCTGTTTTATTGATTTCTGTTTTATTTATTGAGAGTTGTGAATGTTGAATTGTGAATGGGTGGAGTGTGTTTTGTGAAGAATGTTTTAGTGATTAGAAATCGTAGATTTTGGATTGCGGCGAGTGCTGGGTTGATTCTCGATCGGGTGACGAAACTTTGGATATTACAAACATTTACATTGAATCAATCGGTCCCGGTGATTTCGGGGGTATTGAATTGGACCTATGTGGTGAATACTGGGGCGGCATTTAGCCTTTTTAGTGGTGCGATTTGGCTGCGGTGGTTGTCGCTAATTGTCAGTTTAGGGTTGGCGATCGGGGCGATTTGGGGTCCCAGATTTACCCGGTGGGAACAGGTGGGCTACGGATTGATTTTGAGTGGAGCGTTTGGGAATGGTATCGATCGGTTTGCCTTTGGTCATGTGATTGATTTTATTGATATAAAGTTGATCAATTTTGCAATTTTTAATGTGGCTGATGTATTTATTAATGTTGGAATTGTTTGTTTATTGATTGCGACATTTAAGCGATCGGATTAAGTAAATTAACCGATCGCTTAAATATCATCCAAATTAGTCCATCAGAGAACCTTAGTGGCCCGTTCAGCTAGGGGCGATCGTTCTCCTCTAGACAGGGTAATGTGGGCGGCGATCGATTCATGTTTGAACCGTTCCGCAGCGTAGGTTAATCCATTGCTAGAGGCATCTACGTAAGGATTATCAATTTGTTCCGGATCGCCCGTCAGAACAATCTTTGTCCCTTCGCCTGCCCGCGTCAAAATTGTCTTAACTTCGTGAGGCGTTAGGTTCTGAGCTTCATCTACGACAAAGAACTGTTGGGGTAATGTTCGGCCTCGAATGTAGGTGAGGGGTTCAATTTGTAAGAGACCATGCTCAATTAGTTCTTCGTGACCACGTCGCCAATGGAGGGGTTTATTTCGAGAATCTGTGGTACCAAAAATCAAATCAAAATTGTCGTATAACGGCTGCATCCAAGGCGTAAGTTTGTCGTTTAAATCGCCGGGCAGATATCCGAGATCTTTGCCCATAGGAATTACGGGTCGCGAGATCAAAAGCCGACTGTAAAGATGCTCGTCGGCCACTTTTTGTAAGCCGGCGGCGATCGCTAGTAATGTTTTTCCCGTACCTGCTTTGCCGACCAGTGTGACCAATTGAATGTCATCACGCAGCAATAAATCAAGGGCAAATTGCTGTTCTCGGTTGCGCGGTTGAATTCGCGACACTCCGCCATAAGGGAGTTTGGTGAGGGGGATGATTTTCCCGCTAGCTTCGACAATACCAAGGGCGGTGTGGCTGGGATTGGATTGATTAATTAGGGTAATGGCTTCATTGGGTAGTAATGAATGCTGGTTTACATCCAATTCCGTTGCGCCTGTTTTAAATAACCGATCGATCGCCTCTGCTTCAACTAAGATTTCAGCCGTGCCCGTATACAAATCCGAAAAATCAACTTTATCAGTTTCGTAATCTTCTGCATCCAAACCTAACGCATCCGCTTTGATTCGCAAGTTGGTGTCTTTGCTGACCATCACCACTTTAAAATCGCAGCGACGCTGTAGCTCTAGTGCTACCGCCAAAATCGCATTGTCACCGTAATCACGATCGAGTTCTACGGGCAATTCTTTTAGGGTTTCCCGGTGACAAAGTACAACCCGGATCGTTCCGCCGTGGGGTAAGTCTACGCCATCGGTCAAGCGAGCCATTTGACGTAGTTGGTCCAATGTTCGGGAAACTTGACGAGCATTACGTCCGGTCATTTCGGGTTGTTTTTTAAACCGATCGAGTTCTTCAATGACAGTGATGGGTAAAATTACATCCTGGCCTTCAAACTTCATCATTGCAGCGGGGTCATGAAGCAGGACGTTGGTATCTAGAACGAACGATTTACGCATAGATTAGGGGACCATAGTATTGAAGCTATATCGAACAATAGAGCATAGTCATTATTTCATAACTATGTACGTACCATTATACCGACCATTTTGACGGGTGGGTACGATAGACGTTCCTCATCTCTAGTATTCTAGAGGATGTTGCTTCTAGCCCCGAATTATGAACCCGAATGAGATTCCGAATCTATTGGCGAATATGTTTGGAGATTCCGTCAAGACCTTGGCTCCGGGTTCGTATCAAATTGAACAGGAAGGTTTTCGATTATTGGTGCTGTTGTCAGATGATCAAGATTGGCTGAGGATGCTGGTGCCGATCGGTCCAATTAGTGATGCGATGGCCTTCTTAGAGGAGTTTCTAGAAGCAAATTTTGACGAGACCCAAGAAGCGCGCTATGCGGTACATCAGGGCTTGTTGTGGTCGGTGTTTCACCATGGCTGTGACGGATTGACCACGGAGGATTGCACGATGGCAGTCCAGCGGTTGGTGGCCATTTTTAAGCAGGGTTTGGATGGTGTGTTCAATCGTCATATTGAGAAGCAAATTCGCCAAATTATTAAAGCAGCGAAACTTCAAGGTCAGTCTTTAGAGGCAACGATGCAAACGTTAGAACGATTTTATTCTGAAGGGGTAATGGGAAGTTTGGATTCAGATAGTGCGTCGCAAAAGGGCACGGTGGAAGCATGGCGGTATCAACTTAAGAGGCTTTGGGATGAGGTAGAGTAGGAATGGAGTTGCAGACTGAACCTGGATTTCGACTGGGCTGGAATCCTCTGGCGGTGGACTATGTGGCGTTAGTAGGAACTCCTGACTGGGCGATCGAGCTGAAGCGTGGTGAGTTCGTCTTATTCCGCCGTTTGGCCTTAGAACTGGGTGGGACGATGGCGATGATGGCGGATTCACTGATGGACGGCGAAATGTTGTCTTGTGAGTTGGACTGTGATGACCTTTGGATGGAAGTTGAGGGCTATTCCAGTGACTATGCCTTGCGATTTATTCTTCATCACGGGCGACGCTGCGAAGGTGAATGGCCTTCTGCTGTTGCATTTGTGGCTGCACTGGCAGAGTTAGAGCTTGGGCTATGAGATATTAGTGTTTAGAGTCTTGTCTCGCACTGTTGTTAGTGCTATATTGTCTAGGCGTTGAACGTGATTCCTTAAAGGATAGTTTAAGCGCAAAACGGGGCGTAGCGCAGCTTGGTAGCGCGCTACTTTGGGGTAGTAGAGGTCGTGGGTTCAAATCCCGCCGCTCCGATAGTTAAAAAGGCTTGTAATCACTCGATTGCAAGCCTTTTTAATAGTCTAAGGCTACCCAACGCCTAGCGATTACTGAACCACTTTAAAACATCCTGAAACACCCTGAACGCGTAGATCTGGTATCAATCGTATATTGTTGGAATGGATGTGCGGCCATAGCTTAATTTTTGATACTAGAGGGCGATCGTGGGTAAACCATTGACTGTAAAAGGGTAACTACTCAGGTTAGAGTGCAGGAAGAATCGGGGTTTTCATAAAAACCTGTTTTAGTGCATCCAAGACTGGTATCCCTTGCTTCCGGAGGGTGGAGATATATCCCCGAATTCGACAAAACTGTGGTTCTCCTAGAATTGCCGTGGTCGGCATCCAGATATAGCGTTCATCGATTGGCTGTAAAATCAAGATGTTAGCCAGCAAGCGAGGGGCCTCATGGAGAATCAGATTCACATTCCACTCGATTTACCGGATGTCCGCC
>JAPLHZ010000375.1 GCA_026389365.1 Cyanobacteriota bacterium | reverse complement strand
TGAAGGCGCACAACAGTTTTGTCGAATTCGGGGATATATCTCCACCCTCCGGAAGCAAGGGATACCAGTCTTGGATGCACTAAAACAGGTTTTTATGAAAACCCCGATTCTTCCTGCACTCTAACCTGAGTAGTTACGAAATATCACCTTTATTGTAGGCATCCACAATTTTCTGACGTAAGTCTAACGAGTAAGGCTGCATTATATTGTTTCTAAATTTAATCTAAATATCTCTAAATAATAGAGTACCTCACCAGACCAGTAATGGCTATATAGTCCTAGTCTTTCGTCGTGGCAATTCAGGAATTGTCGCTATTAATAAGAGTGCAACCGAACAATGGGTGGACTTTACAACTTGGGGGTTGATCAATCCAGGGAACTATCGCGATGCCATTCATAAGTATTCCATGAAGCTGTCGGGCGATCGGTTTAGCCTTTATATTCCACCTAGAACCGCTCAAATGTGGTTAGCTGAGTAGCAAATTTTAAATCTGAGCAATTGTAATCTAATTGCTCAGAGCTATAACAATAGCAACCTCACATCTGTTTTAAATACGCTTCATATCCCAAAGAATTCAATTTTTCTTGTTTCTCCATCACCATCGATCGCAGAGACTCTTGATAGGCCAACACCTGATCTAATAGCGCTGCATCATGATTGGCTAGCATTCTAATCGCTAACAATCCAGCATTTTTGGCATTGCCGATCGCCACCGTCGCCACCGGAATCCCCCCCGGCATTTGCACAATTGAATACAATGAATCCACACCACTAAGCGCCTTAGTTTGGACCGGAACCCCCACAACAGGCAAGGGCGTGAGTGATGCCACCATTCCGGGTAAATGCGCTGCACCCCCTGCTCCCGCAATAATCACTTTCAATCCGCGCAGATGAGCCGTCTTTGCATAATCCACCATCCGATCGGGGGTGCGATGAGCTGACACAATCTCGACTTCACACTTAATCCCAAACTCCCCACAAACCACGATCGCCTCTCGCATCGTCGGCAAATCCGAATCGCTGCCCATAATAATGCCGATGAGTGGAGTGTTCATGGGATTCGTCCTTTGTGATGAGAGAAATACAACAGCTACTACCTTAAAATGGAAGCTGACGCTAAATCAATTTTTCACAATAATTAAATTGCTCATGTCTCGCTACCGTTTAACCAATGCCCGATTACTGCGCCCTGAACCCAAAAACGATCCATCCCCGCAGGATCTTTGGATTGAAGACAGGGAGATTGTTGCGATCGTTCCAAGCATTCAAACGTTCACCGATGCGCCACCAATAAAACTCGATTTAGACGGTGACTGGCTCTCCCTCGGCGGCATGGATTTACAAATTAACGGGGCATTAGGACTGGCATTTCCAGAGGTGACGATTGATTCTGGCGAAAAAATTATCGAAATAAATCAATTTCTCTGGACTCAAGGGGTCGATGCCTACTGTCCAACGATCCTCACCGCCGCTGTCTCACAAATCCAAACCGCTCTGGCTGGATTTGACACATTTAAATCCCAGTCCAATCCACGACCGAACCAAGCGACGATCGCAGGGATTCACCTCGAAGGCCCATTTCTAAATCCAGCCAAACGCGGTGCCCATCCCAAAGAACACATTTTGCCCCTGACGATCGACAACCTCAAGCGCGTGCTTGGTGACTACGCCAATTTGGTCAAAATCATCACCCTCGCACCCGAAATGGCGGCGGAAACGGGAGCGATCGAGTATCTAAAATCCCTCGGCATCACCGTCAGCCTAGGCCATTCCCTCGCCACCGCACAGCAAGCTAACCATGCATTTACAAGCGGTGCAACCCTAGTGACCCACGCCTTCAATGCCATGCCCAGTCTGCATCACCGAACTCCCGGACTCTTGGGCAGCGCCATTGTCAACCCAAATGTCACCTGCGGATTCATTGCAGACGGTCAGCATATTGCACCTTTAATGATCGATATTTTGCTGCGAGCCAGTGACTACGATCGGGGTCTCTTTCTGGTTAGTGATGCCCTATCACCCTTGGGGCTTCCCGATGGCCATTATCCCTGGGACAGCCGCACCATTGAAGTCACCCATGGCACCGCCCGACTACCCGATGGCACCTTATCCGGCACCACACTGGGACTGCTGGTCGGGGTCCAAAATCTGATGAACTGGGGGCTTTGTGATCTAGAACAGGCGATCGCGATGGCCACCATCACCCCTCGAATTGCGATTCAGGCGGATTCTAATATCAACACCGCGCAAGGTAGGCTTCTTCGTTGGTCCAAGTCTCAACCGGGAACTTGGCAGCAAATTATTTTGTAGAGTGTCCATGCCGTACTAGGATTCACTCAGACCCAATTTTGAACAGAGTTTTATGAATTCAGTGGATGACAAGACCGAAGTTCGTGAGTATTTTAATGCCACAGGGTTCGATCGCTGGCGGCGGATTTATGGCGAAGGCGATGATGTTAATAAAGTGCAGCTTGATATTCGCACCGGACATCAGCAGACTATTGATCATGTTGTGGGTTGGCTGACGGCGGATGGCAACCTGAGCGAGATTACGATTTGTGATGCGGGGTGTGGGGTGGGCAGCTTGAGCATTCCCCTAGCAAAGGCTGGGGCAAAATCGATTGCAGCTAGCGATATTTCAGACAAAATGGCAGGCGAAGGGAAAGAACGGGCGATCGCAGCCTTGGGAGATGCTAATCCGATTACGTTCAGCGCTCAGGATCTTGAAACCATCACCGGAAGCTATCACACCGTTATTTGCCTGGATGTGTTGATTCATTATCCACCGGAAAAAGCGGGTGAGATGATCGCGCATCTGAGTTCGTTGGCCCAGTCGCGGGTTATTTTGAGTTTTGCGCCGAAGACTTGGTACTACTCCATCTTGAAAAAAATCGGTGAATTCTTCCCCGGACCGAGCAAAGCCACCCGCGCTTATCTGCATCCGGAGGCTTATGTGGTGAAAATCCTGGAACAAAACGGCTGGAAAGTCGCCCGTAATGAGATGACGAAGACGAGTTTTTACTTCTCTCGGCTACTGGAAGTCGTCAAAGCTTAGACCTGATTTTTAGATCTAGACATCTTCAAATTTGTACCCGATCCCAATCACCGTCTTGACAAAAGTCGGACTTGATGGGTCGGGTTCTATTTTTTTGCGTAGCCTAGCAATGTGAGTATCCACCACGCGATCATCGCCGAAGAAATCACTGCCCCACAGCTTATCTATTAGTTGCGATCGGTTCCAGACCCGGCCCGGATAGCTCAAAAAAGTAGATAGCAATTCAAATTCTAAGGTCGTCAAGTCCAACACTTCCGGCGTTCCCGCATTTAAGTGTCGAGATACCGATCGTTGGTCGAGATCTAAGGTAAAGCTAGCGGTTTGATAACTGTTGCCTTGGCCGCCTTGTCGTAGCGATCGTCTTAATAATGCGCGGGCACGGGCGACGAGTTCCTTGGGGCTAAAGGGTTTCACCATATAATCATCAGCCCCAGTCGATAGGCCAATGATCCGATCAAGTTCTTCCCCCTTTGCCGTCAACATTAGGATGTAGGGATCCTTAAGACCAGGCTTTTGACGAATGCGCGCACAGACTTCTAGACCATCTAGTCCCGGAAGCATCAGGTCCAAAATCACCAAGTCCGGCTGCATTTCCTGAAAAACCATCAGCGCATTGATTCCGTCCCGGCAGACCCGGCAGGTAAAGCCTTCTTTTTCTAAATAGAGCTGAAGCAGGTCCGCAATTTCAACTTCGTCTTCAACAATCAATATCTGCATGGTATCTGTAGCCTAGTATCTGGGTGAGAAGCTAGCGATCGGTTAAAGCTTGTACTTAATATACAACCAGTTATGAACTCTGTTTTCCGCACTGATGGACTATCCCAGAGACCCACCTAAATTTGGGGGTTGTACTCTCTAGGTGACTCTGCTATATTAAATAAGTCGAAAGCGGCGACCGGCCAAATTTGATCAACATCGCGGGATAGAGCAGTCTGGTAGCTCGTCGGGCTCATAACCCGAAGGTCCTTGGTTCAAATCCATGTCCCGCTACTCAATGAAAAGCTATTCTTGTTTGAATAGCTTAAAAGTCGAAAAAACATCGCGGGATAGAGCAGTCTGGTAGCTCGTCGGGCTCATAACCCGAAGGTCCTTGGTTCAAATCCATGTCCCGCTATTAAAAATAACCTATTTTAAGTTTATATTGACTTGAAGGAGGTTATTTTATTTCTTATTTTGATCGGGATTCCAACTTTATTAAACTCATGTAAATGCACTATCCTAAGGGCATGGACTGGTTTGATCGCGCAGGTTTTACGGGGAGTTATGAGGTTATGGCAGCACCGTTGGGCGAGGATCGATCGCAGCAGAACGCTTCGCATAAGTCTTCAAAGTGGTTGGTGAATAAGACTCAAGCTATTGCATTGGGAGCTTTGGGGTTTTCTGGCGCAATCTGGGCGTTGGATGGTGTGACCGATGTGTTGGGCGATTGGATGCCTGCCATAGTGTTGGGGAGCGGGCTGGCATGGCTGGGGTTGCAAGCGGCTAACCTTCCCACGGGGAGTATGATTCGGCGAAAACCTGTGACGATCGCAGGCGTTAAATCGGCGATTATTGAAGCTGAAACTGTGGTCAATCAAGTCGCACTCCAACTGCAAGAACTTGCGATCGATGAACCCGATCGGCAACAATCCACTCAACAGGCCGAAGCGTTGCGATCGAAGCTGCACGAAATTTTGGTGGCGCTGAAACGGGATCATTTGAAGTTTGCGATTTTAGGTAGCAAAGGGGTCGGTAAAACTACGCTGCATGAATGGCTCGATCTCCATTGGCTTCAGGACAGTTGGCTCAACGATTTGTCCCACAAAGTTCAAATTACCGATACCCGATCGATTCTGACGACTGCCGATGATGCGGATACGCTGACGATTGGGAAATCGGCGGACTTGGTTATTTTTGTGGTTATGGGCGATTTGCTGGATTCTGAACTTAAGATTCTTCAGCAATTGAATGCGGCTTACCGTCGATCGGTGATTGTGTTGAACAAACAAGATCAATATTTACCGAAAGAACAGATTGAACTACTCGCCAAAATTCGCGATCGGGTTTCAGGAATGATTGCGGCGGAAGATGTAATTGCCATCGCCTCTCAACCTCGCCCGATTAAAGTACGGCAATACCAAAACGATGGTAGTGCTAAAGAATGGCTTGAAGAACCCGAACCTCAAGTGGAAGAACTCACCCAGCGGCTGCAAACTATTCTTTTGAATGATGCCCAGAAATTAATAATTGCTAGTTCGCTCGGGGATGCGGAGGCGCTGAAAGTCAAGGCTAAAGCACAACTGAATGAAAAACGTAGAACTCGTGCATTGCCCATGATTGAACGATCGCAGTGGGTCGTCGCGGGGACAGCATTTGCGACTCCGTTTCCCGCGATTGACTTGTTGGCAACAGCGGCAATCAATGGGCAAATGGTGGCAGATTTGAGTAATTTGTATCAACAAAAGTTTTCCCTAGATCAAGCGAAAACCATTGCCAAAACGTTGTCTGAATTGATGATAAAACTTGGCATTGTTGAAGTCTCAACCCAAGCGATCGGAGCCTTACTTAAGACCAACGCCTTGACCTACATGGCGGGCGGCGCGGTGCAGGGCGTGAGTGGCGCATATTTAACGCGAATAGCAGGATTGGCACTCATTGAATATTGGGAAAGTGACGATCGCTCATCAACCGACCCAGCCCCGGCCATTCAACGCGATCGGCTCCAAACCATTATCAAAACAGTGTTCCAACAAAATCAACGATCGGCGTTTTTGCAAGGGTTCGTGACTCAAGCCTTCGATCGGATTATCAGTCGGGCATCATCACAAAATTTAGAACTGCAAAATCTAGAGCTACAAAATTTAGAAACCATAGCTCTTCCCCAAGCGCAAACAAAAGACTTAGAGGTACGAGTGAAACTGCCTATTTTGGAATCTCAACGGCCTGAACCCGAACCGGAATTAGAGTCAGCTGAGTTGGAGTTAGTGGAAAACTTTGAGACCTTGCCACGCTAGCGACTAGAATAGGCCGAAGAGTAGTACTTGTGTATTTTGGGTTATGAGATGGGGAATTTACCGACTTTTCAACTCCATCAACAAGATGCAGTGGATTGGCTGCGATCGTTGCCTGATGGCTCGGTTGATTTGATTGTGACGGATCCGCCCTACGAATCTTTGGAAAAACATCGTCGCATTGGCACCACCACGCGGCTGAAGAATAGTAAAGCATCGAGTAATGTCTGGTTTCAGATTTTTCCGAACGATCGTTTCGAGGAACTATTCATTGAATGTTATCGAATTTTGAAAAATCATCGACATTTTTATTTGTTCTGTGATGCAGAGACGATGTTTGTGGTGAAACCGATCGCAGAGTTGGCGGGGTTTCGGTTTTGGAAGCCAATTATATGGGATAAACAAAAAATTGGGATGGGCTACCATTACCGATCTCGTTATGAGATGATTCTGTTTTTTGAGAAAGGAAAGCGAAAATTGAATGATCTATCTATTGCGGATGTGATTCAATATCCCCGCATTTTTCGAGGGTATCCCACAGAAAAACCTGTTCCCGTATCAGAAATTTTAATTCGGCAAAGTACTCAACCTGGAGAATGTATTGTTGATCCATTTATGGGATCGGGAAGCGTGGGACTCGCGGCACTTCAGCAGAATAGGGATTTTTTAGGGAATGATATTTGCAGCGAAGCGGTAGGAATTTCTCAAACCCGAATGAATGATTTTTTGAATCCTGAGATTACAATTCTGAATTTGATTTAAATGGACCTAAGGCTGGATAGAATTATGACTATGACTGGACATGAGTATCCTAATTTAATTGCAGATTACTTACACTCGAATTTTAGCGATCGGGGGATTAAAATTTACCGAGAAGTCAGCATTGGCAAATCTATTATCGGTAAAAATCGCCGGGTTGATATGCTTTTAATCTCAGATCAAAACCCTAAAGCCTTTGCGCTCGAATGTAAATTTCAAGATAGTTCTGGAACGGCTGACGAAAAGATTCCCTATGCGATGCAAAATATGAAAGCATTACCTATGGGGGGGTGTATTGTCTATGCAGGCAGTGGTTTTTCGGTCGGAGTGTTACATATGTTGCAGGCATCGGAAATTGCGGCTTATTGTTTGCCAGATACGTTTGATGTGGGCCGATCGACCAAGGATACTAAAGAACTCGATCATCTTTTAGCCATGCACTTTCATTGGTGGGACATTTTGATTGCAGGTAAAAAACCTTGGACCGCACGCCCCATAGCATCTCGCCCAATTGAGTCCCGCCTACTGCCCCAAGCTTCCCAAACAGAACTTCTCGGGCTTTCTAATGAATAGAACTGTGAACGAGATAACATTTTCTATCATTTTAGAAACTGAGAATATAGGGACTTCTGATATAGACAGATTACAGAAATCAATTGTATCACTTGCAGCCCAATCGCCTGAACAAGCAAATGAAGTGGTCTTAATTGATAGCGGAAATACACCCAGACAGGTTCTCAATCAATTACAACTCCGTTATCCTTGGCTTACCATCAAATCCGCTCCCCCAGAGACTGAATACTATGAGTCTAAAATGCTAGGTCTTGAATGGACAACAGGTGAAATTATTGTCTATTACGACTCAGATTGTATTTATGAGGGCGATTGGTTAGCAACACTTGTCGGTAGCTTTGATAATGGGAATATTCAAATTGTTGGTGGCGAGACTACGACAGATGGTATTGGACTCTATGGGACAGCGATCGCATTATGTTATGTCTTTCCACAATATTCGGGCCGATCGGATCTCTTCCCCGTTAATCAATACTTTTTAAATAACGTTGCATTCAGACGATCGGTACTTGAAGCTATCCCAATTCCAACTAATTTGCCTTTGTATCGCGGGAATTGTGTTATTCATGCCCAAACCCTACTAGCTGCTGGATATACGATTTGGCGACAACCAAAGGCGCGATCGCTTCATGCACCCCCGAATGGATTTGAGCATTACTTCAAACGTTTTTTGTTGATTGGGCATGATTTGTATTGGCAAAAACAGTTGGTTGGAGGATCCCCTCTAGCCGCCCTTGGTAAGGGGGGATAAGCGAAGAGTTGATTGATGATAGGGATGAATTCTCGGATGATCCAACCATTACTGAACAACGATCGAACTTAGCTATTGGACTCGATCGGATTACTAAAATGATTCAACGCGATCGTCGTCATGCATTCTATTTACCATTCTGTTTGCCGATTGTCCTAGTCTCCGTATTGTTGATTGCGATCGGGTATCAAATTACCTGCCGACATCCGCATCAATTGCGCGATCGATTGACGTGATAATCCCCTACAATAGATCCCGCCCTGCCGCTGATGATTCGCCATGACTTCTCCAACCCCAAAAATCCTCCTTGTGGATGGACATTCCTTGGCCTTTCGCTCCTATTACGCGTTCTCTAAGGGGCGTGATGGTGGCTTGCGTAATTCTGAGGGCGTTCCGACTAGTGTGGCGTTTGGGTTCCTTAAGGCATTGCTAGAAACAATAGAAACTGAAACGCCTGATTATGTTGCGATCGCATTTGATCTCGGCGGGCCAACCTTTCGCCACATAGAAGACCCGACGTACAAAGCAAATCGCGACGAAGCCCCGGAAGACTTTCGCCCCGATCTGGACAATCTAGTATTGCTGCTTAGAAGTATGCGATTTAAAATTGTCGTTTCTCCAGGATATGAAGCCGATGATGTGATTGGGACAATGGCGAGCAAAGCGGCGAGTCAAGGCTGGACTGTAAGGATTTTAAGTGGCGATCGGGATTTGTTTCAATTGGTTGATGACAACGAACATACAAAGATTTTGTATATGAGCAGCACTTTTGGGAAAGCTGCCCCCCCGCCTCGTGAGTTTGGGATTGCGGAAGTAAAAGAAAAAATGGGCGTATTTCCGTCGCAAGTTGTAGATTTCAAAGCCTTGTGTGGGGATAGTTCTGACAATATTACGGGGGTGAAAGGGATTGGTGAAAAAACGGCTACGACATTGATTAATACCTATGGAACACTTGATAAAGTCTATGAATCCATTGAAGAATTAAAAGGGGCTGTTAAACGCAAACTCGAAGAAGGCAAAGATTCTGCTTATCATTCTCAACGGATGGCTCAAATTGCCCTTTCCACACCCTTAGATTATGAGCCAGAAGCATGTAAATTAGCACCCTTTGATCCTGAAGAAGTGCAAACTTGGATTGATAAATTAGAGTTCAAAACCTTCAGTGCCAAAATTGAGAAACTACGTCGTCGTGCCGCTGGAGAAGATGCTGAAACACCTGAAGAATTAGCAAAGAAATCCCAAAAACGATCGCCTTATGTTGATCCAGAAACTTGGTTTTTCAGTTCTGAAGATACCGAAAAAGCATCACTAGAACAATCACAACTCAAACCAGCTACGATCGAACCTGAGATCATTGATACAGTTGATAAACTTAATGCACTAGTGGAAGGTTTAAAACTCTGCACCAATCCCGAATTTCCCGTAGCTTGGGACACTGAAACGACATCTTTGGAACCGCGTGATGCAAAGCTAGTGGGGCTGGGATGCTGTTGGGTGGGGGAGTTTGATGGGATGGCTTATATTCCGATCGGGCACGTTACGGGGCAGAATCTCCCATTAGCAACCGTACTAAATGCGCTCCGTCCAATCCTAGAAAGTGATGCTTATCCGAAGGCGTTCCAAAATGCAAAGTTCGATCGGCTAGTCTTGAAATTCCAAGGAATCAATCTTGCAGGTGTTGTATTCGATACGATGTTAGCGAGTTACGTCATTGAACCTGAAGCAAAACACAATTTAACCGATCTCAGTTTGCGTTATCTCGGATTGACAGCGCAAAGTTTTTCGAGCTTAGTGCCTAAGGGGAAAACGATCGCTGATCTGCCGATTTCTGATGTTGCAATTTACTGCGGCACTGATGTTTATACGACGTTTTTACTGGTTAGTCATCTCCAAGAAAGTCTCAACCAAACCCCTCATTTACTCAAATTATTTAAAACAGTTGAGATGCCGCTAGAGCCAGTTTTGGCTGATATGGAAACAGTAGGGATTTGCATTGACAGTGATTACTTAAATGGCTTTTCAAAGGAATTAGAACAAGATCTTCAACGTATTGAAACGGCTGCTTACAGTGCTGCGGGCGAGGAATTTAATCTCGGATCGCCAAAGCAATTGAGTGAATTGTTATTTGAAAAATTAGGACTAGATGTTAAAAAGTCCCGTAGAATCAGAACCGGATTCTCAACGGATGCGGCAACCCTGGAGAAATTACATGGCGATCATCCAGTCATAGACTCTATTGTTGAATACAGAACCTTATCCAAACTCAAATCTACCTACGTTGACGCATTGCCAAACTTGGTCCGATCGGACACTCACCGAGTTCACACGGACTACAACCAAGCCGTCACCGCTACAGGCCGACTTTCCTCATCTGAACCCAACCTCCAAAATATTCCAATTCGCACCGCATTCAGCCGCCAAATTCGTAAAGCATTTATTCCCCGAGACGGCTGGCTCTTGGTCGGTGCAGACTATTCCCAAATCGAATTGCGAATCTTAGCGCACCTCAGCCAAGAACCTATTTTACTCGAAGCCTACCGAAATAACGAAGACGTTCACACCCTAACCGCCCGATTGCTATTGGACAAAGATGATATTTCATCAGAAGAACGCCGCCTTGCAAAAATCATTAATTTCGGCGTAATTTATGGCATGGGCGCACAGAAATTTGCTCAAGAAACTAATATGAAAGTAGCTGAAGCGAAACAGTTTATTGAACGCTTTAACCAACGCTATTCTAAGGTGTTTGAATATTTGCAACAAATGAAACGAGAGGCGATCGCAAACCGTTATGTCGAGACGATTTGTGGCCGTCGTCGGTACTTTAGTTTTAATAGTGAAAGTGTAAAACTATTGCAAGGAACCAATCAGCAAGATATTGATCTTAAATCCATTCGACTGCGAGATCAATTCGATGCTCAAACGTTGCGTGCTGCGGCCAATGCGCCAATTCAAGGGTCGAGTGCGGATATTATCAAACTGGCGATGATTCAATTGCAGCCTAAGCTTAAATCTCTGGATGCAACACTTTTACTACAAGTGCATGATGAATTGATTTTTGAAGTACGTCCTGATTTATGGGAAGAGGTGAGATCGTTGATTCAAGTCACCATGGAAAATGCAGTTCAATTGTCTGTGCCGCTGAAGGTCGATATTCATTCAGGCAAAAATTGGATGGAAACTAAGTAATTTCATTAAACAATCTCGCTATAATTTAGATCAACTACGTTACATATGTTTTTGATTATTCTCGATCGGGTCTGGTCTCGTTCCTGATTTTGAATCCAATTCTAAAAAAAAGATAGAGATTATGCATTTTTAGCATGAGTTTAGGGGGTTTGGTATCGTTCACTACTAACGGTCTCTATCATCTTTTGACGATGCCCTCTAGACTTGGCAATTAGAAAGAACATCATGTATTTAACAACATTCCTATGAAGAAGAAGAATCTGGTTGTGATTGGCAACGGTATGGTTGGTCACAAGTTTTTGCAGTGTATGATTGACAAAGGGGCAACGGCTGACTGGAACCTGATTACATTTTGCGAAGAACCTCGGATGGCTTACGATCGTGTAAATCTAAGTGGATTTTTCTTAGGTAAAACCGCAGATGATTTATCTTTGGTTGAACCCGATCTATATAAAAATAACAATATTCAAATTCATATTGGCGATCGGGCGAGTACGATCGATCGGACTAGTAAAATCATTACCTCGGCCAATGGCGTAAGCGTCAATTATGACAAAGTAGTATTGGCCACAGGTTCTTATCCTTTTGTGCCGCCGATTAAGGGCAAAGATGCCGATGGGACATTTGTCTATCGCACCATTGAAGATCTCGAAGCGATGTCGGCCCATGCTAAAAAGAGTAAGGTGGGCGTGGTCGTTGGCGGTGGATTATTGGGATTGGAATGTGCAAATGCGTTGAAAAATATGGGGTTAGAAACCCATGTGGTTGAATTTGCACCGCGTTTGATGCCTGTTCAAGTTGATGATGTGGGCGGTGCGGTTTTAAAAGACCAAATTGAAGCCTTGGGCGTGAAAGTTCACGTTAATAAATCTACGACCGAAATTGTTAATGAGAATGGCACCGTTCATAAAATGGTGTTTGCGGATGGCTCTGAATTGCAAACTGATATGATTGTCTTCTCGGCGGGAATTCGGCCACGGGATGACATTGCCCGCGATTGTGGATTAGTGGTGGGCGATCGGGGTGGCATTGTGGTGAATGAAGCTTGCCAAACATCGGATCCCGATATCCATGCGATCGGGGAATGTGCCCTATATGAAAACCGGATTTATGGTTTAGTTGCGCCCGGTTATACAATGGCTACAGTCGCGGCGGACCATTTATGTGAACCCGAAAGTAATCAATTTACGGGCGCAGATATGTCCACTAAATTGAAGCTGTTGGGGGTTGACGTTGCAAGCTTTGGAGATGCGTTTGCTAAGACTCCGGGTTCAAAGGAGATTGCCATTAAAGATTCAATCAATGGCACCTATAAGAAGCTGGTCGTGAATGAATCCGGTTCATTGTTGCTCGGCGGCATTCTAATTGGTGATGCGTCGGCTTACGGCAACTTATTACAATTAGTCCAGAATGCGATTGTTCTTCCGCCCCATCCCGAAGATTTGCTCATGCCACCCCGTGAAGGTGGTTCAAGTTTCTCCATGGGCGTGGAAAGTTTGCCTGACACTGCACAGATTTGTTCTTGTAACAATGTGACCAAAGCCCAAATTTGTACTGCTATTCAAGATCAAGGCTTAACTGATATTGGTGCGGTCAAAAAATGTACAAACGCTGGAACGGGCTGTGGCGGTTGTGTTCCCCTCGTCACTGATTTACTTAAAGCCGAACTCAAGGCAGCGGGTATTGAAGTCAAAAAAGACATTTGCGAACACTTTGCATTCTCCCGTCAAGAACTCTATTCACTGATTCGGACGCATCAAATTAAAACCTTTGATGAATTACTCGATCGTCATGGAAGTGGTAGCGGCTGTGAAATTTGCAAACCTGCGATCGGGTCTATTCTGGCATCAGCTTGGAATGATTACGTCTTAACTCCAACTCATGCGGGGCTACAGGATACTAATGATGCATTCCTTGCGAATATTCAAAAAGATGGAACCTATTCGGTCATTCCCAGAATTCCAGGCGGTGAAATTACACCCAACATGCTGATTGTGATTGGTGAAGTAGCGCGTGATTTCAATCTGTATACCAAAATCACTGGCGGACAACGAATTGATCTGTTAGGGGCGCGAGTTGATCAATTGCCATTAATTTGGGCGCGTTTGGTGAATGCTGGATTTGAATCGGGTCATGCTTACGGGAAAGCTCTGCGGACGGTGAAGTCTTGTGTGGGTAGTACTTGGTGCCGTTTTGGGGTTCAGGATTCGACCAGTTTGGCGATCGAAATTGAACTCCGTTATCGAGGACTTCGGGCACCGCACAAATTGAAGTCAGCAGTTTCTGGCTGTACCCGAGAATGTGCTGAAGCGCAGAGTAAAGACTTTGGAATTATTGCCACTGAAAAGGGCTGGAACCTTTATGTTTGCGGCAATGGCGGTATTCGTCCTCAACATGCGCAATTGATTGCAGAAGATTTAGACAAAGAAACATTGATACAATATATCGATCGGTTTCTAATGTTCTATATTCGCACCGCAAATCGACTAGAACGTACTGCCACTTGGCTGAATAAAATGGAAGGTGGACTCGATTATCTCAAACAAGTCGTGATTCATGATTCCTTGGGTATTTGTGCTGAATTGGAAGCCGAAATGGCCTATCAAGTTCAAACCTATGCTTGTGAATGGAAAGCCACGATCGCAGACCCGGAAAAACTCCAGCGATTCAATCATTTTGTAAATGTAGATGGTCCTGATCCGAGTTTAATGCGAGTCGAAGAACGCGGCCAAGTTCGCCCTCCCTTTGATCATGAACGATCGAAAGAACGATCGGTTGTGATGCCATAACAATTGCCTAAATCCCTCTTAGCTAGGGGGAACCAAACTATTCTCTGAAATACCCATGACCCAAACCACAATCCCAGCCGTATCTCAATGGCAAACCATTTGTCCCCTCACTCGTATTATTCCCAATACAGGTGTTTGTGCATTAGTTAATAATGAACAAGTTGCTATTTTTAGAATTGGCGATGAAGTCTTTGCGATCGCCAACTATGATCCCTTTAGTAAAGCCTATGTTTTGTCTCGCGGCATTGTGGGCGATCGGCAAGGTATTCCAAAAGTCGCATCACCTATTTACAAGCAGAACTTTAATTTGATCACAGGTGAATGCTTGGATGATGAGTCGGTGAGTGTCCCCGTCTTTCCAGTCCGTGTAACTGATGGGCAAATTCAGGTTGGAATTACTTGAATGCGTTCTAGTCAATGACTTGTTAATCGATCGACTCTTCCAATCGATCGATTAACCGTTCCACATACTGCAATGCCTCACGAATGGTCGCAGTATCTTCCAAATCAACTCCAACATACTTTTTCAGTGCCTCCACCTGATCCATACTGTCGCCTACAGAAAGCAATTCTAAATATCCTGGAATGAATGCTTTTCCGACTTCGAGATACTTTTGATAACAGGCCAAGCTGACAATAGTAGAGGCAGTGTATTGGTAACAATAAAAGGGTTTGAAAAAGATATGGCCAATGCGCGCCCAATCGTATTGATGCTCAGGCAAAAGCTCCACCGCATCCCCGCAAAGATTTTTATACAACTCCATCCAAGCTTGATTTACAAAGGTCGCATCAAAGGTTCCTTCAGTGGCCCGATCGTGAATCCTGCGTTCTAGTCGGCTGATAGTACTTTGACGGAACAGAAGACTAAGTTGATCTTCAAGTTGACGAGTGATTAACGTTTTAGTTAATTCTTTATCCCCCTCAGCCTGTTTCAATAAATAATCCAGCAACAGCAATTCATTGAACGTCGAAGCAATTTCCGCCGAAACCATAGGCGGCATACTGTTGAAATAGCTCTGCCGATCGCCGATCCAAGCAAAATGCAACCCATGTCCCATCTCGTGAGCCAGCGTAAATAGTGAGCTATGGTCCTCGGTATAGGATTGCAGCAAATAACTATGCTTCCCGTGGATGTACCAACAGAATGCTCCGCCTTGCTTACCGGGTCGCACCGTTGCGTCCACCCAATTGTTCACGAAAAATTCTTCCGCCCGACGCGCATAGTTCACATCAAACTGCTCGATCGCCGCCATCAAAGTCTTAACACCTTCCTCGTAGGGAATTGCAGGCACGGCCTCAAGACTCCAAGGAGCATACAGATCGGCACTGCGAATAGTCTGGCCGAGGGCTTTTCCTTTCAGACGGTAATAGCGCTGAAACAGGTCCGATCGATCGTTCATTCCCTCCATGATTGCATTGAAAACAGATTCAGAGACTTGATCGCCCAGGAGTTGCTTTTCTAGGGTTGAGCCATGGCCGCGCATTTCGTTTTCTAATCTGTGGTCTTGGGCGATGGCGTTGAGAATATAGGCATACAGAGAATTGTGGGTCTTCATCACCGATCGGATGGACTGATAGGCCGCAGTCCGCGTGTCGCGATCGGGATGAAACGATAAGGCTCCTAATTCGGCTTCGGTGCTGGCGGTTTGGCCGTCAGGCGGTGTGACCGGGGGGTAGGTTTGTTCGCCTAGATGGACCGACCGAAGCTGAATGAATGCCTCGCGGCCTGTGAGACTGCTCTGGTTGCGGGTTTGTTCAACGGCTTCGGGGAGCAGGTACGGACGAAATTTGGCGATTTGGGCGAAGTAGTGCTGGTAGGTCTGGAGTTCGGGGGCACCTGTTAATTTTTGAAACTGCTCTGGAGTGAGTTGCTTGAGTTCTAGGTCACAAAATAACAGTTGATTCTGAAGTTGGGTATAGGCTTCCATGGCTCTATCCATGGCTTGTTTAGCGATTTTATCTTGAGTGTTTGCGTTGAAAATTAATGCCGGAAAAGCATACAGGTAGCCCGATCGTTCATACATAGCTTCAAGCTGATGCAAACAGTCGGCAATCTGAATCGGGCTGAGGCGGTTAACGTGACTCCGATAGGTTTCTCGAAACTGGCTGGCGAATTGGCTGAGGCTCTGTAGGTCGGTTTGGATTGCAGGATCTTCAAGGCCGTTGTAGAGGTCGGACAGATCCCAAGCGGGCGCAGAAGATATGGATTTGACTTGGGATTGAAGGGTATTCCAGTACTGCATGGGTCTTACAAGATGTCCTCAGAAAGATGTTGTGCGATCGCTCGGTTAATGTATATTAGCTCCCAGTCCCCTCACTTAGCCAAACAAGCTAACCAATGGGCTTGATTTCATCGTTCAAGAAGGCAAGGACTCATGGCGTATATCATCGCATCCACCAATATGAAAGGTGGCGTTGGCAAGACGACAATGACTGTCAATTTGGCGACCTGTTTGGCGAAGTATCAAAATAAACGGGTCTTAATTGTTGATTTAGACACCCAGATTAGTGCGACGTTGAGTGTGATGCCGCCGGGGGAATTTGCAAATTTGAGAGCGCAGAAAAAAACGTTGCGGACTTTGATTCATGAAGGAGTGCGCGGCAATCCAAAGCTAGCTAATCTAACCCGAGATGCGATTCAGGGTTATGTTTGCAATGTGCCAAATTTGAGTTTGTTGGCGGGCGATATTGATTTGTATGATGAATTTTTGGTGTCAGAATTGCTCCATCGTCGATCGGTTCAACAGGGACGATCGGATCAGTTTGAACAAGTATGGAATGAGTTTGAAGTGAATTTGATCCGGGATATTCTAGGCCCGATCGGGAATGATTTTGACGTTATTATTTTGGACTGTGCGCCGGGATATAATTTGGTGACGCGGAGTGCACTGTTGGCGAGTAACTATTATTTAATTCCATCTCGCCCTGAACCATTGTCTTTGATTGGGATTCAACTTCTTCAGCGTCGGATTGCTCGACTGAAGGAAACCCATAAAGATAATCCGGCGGTGAATGTGGAGATGTTGGGGATTGCATTTTCGTTGTCGGGCAATATGTTTACGGGTCGTTATCATAATCAAGTAATGAAGCGGTTGAATGATGATTTTAGTGAAGTGAAGCTTTTCAAAACTAAGATTCCGGTGGATGTGAATATTGCTAAGGCAGTGGATACCTATCAGCCTGTGGTGTTGAGTAATCCATCTTGTTCAGGAAGTAAAGCGTTTATTCAATTGGCGACTGAGTTCATGCAAAAGCTTTTAACAGTGGCTCGGATTAATGAACCGCCATCAAAATTTGCGCTTTCAAATTTGGATGATTAATGCAAGAAAATCTTCTAGTAGTTTGTCGTCTGCAATTTCGATTTTTGTAGAACAGATCCTTGAAGAATCATTGGTTAGCTGCGTTAATTCCCATACAAACCCCTGATTTTGTTGTACGCTAATATTGAGACTTTAATACATAGAGCGGATTGAGAAATGAATCTTTCAAATCGAGAATGCTGGATTTTTGATATGGATGGCACATTAACGATCGCCGCTCACGACTTCGCCGACATTTGTCGTCAACTGGGAATCCCCGGTGAAAAAAACATACTAGAAGCGATCGAAGCCCTTCCCACCAACGAAGCCAAACAACGTCGAATTCAACTCGAACAAATCGAACTTGACATCGCAGAACATTCCAAAGCTCAACCCGGTGCCATTGACCTACTCGAAACCCTTCGATCGCAAAACAAACGTATTGGTATCCTCACACGAAATAGTAAAACTGTTGCAACTAAGACCTTACAAGCCAGTGGATTAGATACTTTTTTTAATACAGATCATATACTCGGACGAGATTGCTGCACTCCAAAACCCAGCCCCGATGGTATTAATCATCTACTGCAAAACTGGAACTCGATACCACAAAAATCAGTCATGGTTGGTGATTATGTCTTTGACTTACTCACAGGACGGAATGCCGGGACTGCCACTGTACACCTTGATGTGACGGGTACATTCTTATGGCCTGAACATATGGATATTGGAATTACACACTTGAATGAATTGAACCAAGCGATCGCCAATTTCTAATGAGATGAGATCCTCCAAGAAATGCGATCGAAGCAATGGCTGGCCTAATCATGGCCTAATCAATAATAGTAAACATTATCGGAAATTATTTTTTAGAGATTCAAAGCCTTGCTAGGCAAGGGCTGTAAATTCGCAAAACCCTATTTCCGATTAAGTCTAGTATTTTTAGTAGTATTTTTTATCGATTGTGCAATGGAGGGGAACTGATTGAACAGTTGCAGAATTAACAATAGCCACTCTAGAACCGAGTTTCAAACTCAAAAACAGCACGATTATCACCCGTAAAATCAGTAGAACCTCGGAAAATAAGTTGTTCATTAATTCGATAACGAAGACCGAATTGAGTCGCTTGGTTAGCAGTAAGAACCCGTAAAGCCGTCGCCGAGACAATGGGAACCCCATCGGCTGTGCGGAGAATATCTACGCCCGCTTCTGCGGCAAGGCCAAAAGTCGAGGTTCCAGTTGTACCATTACCAATCAAGGTTGGGAATAGGCGAAATTCACTCAGACCTATTGCGTTGCCAATCACGCCTTGAACATTGGTCAACAGCGCAGACCCAGCAAAGTTTGCAATCCCCAGCGTCGCACCATCCCCTCGGCCTAGGGTATTCACAAAGCCACCGCCTAAAAGTGACACAATTTCTGTGCGCGATCGACTAGGGCTACTCTTGAGTTCGAGATTTTGGGTCAGCAAACTAGCTGGACCTTCAACCCGTGCCTGAATTCGCACTGTTTGGACTCCGCCGACATTCCCCGCGAGATTGAGAGACTGGGTAATCTCAGAACTCACGTTGTTAGTGGGGATGCGAGTGCGGGTGACTTCAGGGACAGCCGTAGTGAGGCGCACATTAAGGTTGGGATCGAGTCCGAGTTCGGGGCGGAACTCCGCAAAATTACGATAGCCTCTCGCCAAGACAAACTGAGTCGTAAAGAGATTGACTTGGCCCGATTCTAAATCAATTCGTCCGCTAGGCTGAAGCTTATCGAGCGTTCCTGTCACATCTAAGTTGCCCTTTGCCACAAAATTGAGCAAGGGTGCCCGAACAACACGAATGTTGTCGCCGAGTCTAAGTTTGAGATTTTTTAGTTCAAAGGCTGAGCGGCCATTGCTTTTACTACCGGGAGCGACATTCTCCGGAATCGGATCGGACAGGAGAATACGGCCATCGGTGAGGGTGACGTTGCCGCCAATTTTAGGATTAAGGGCACTGCCGCCAATCACCATGCGACCATTTACGCCGCCCTCGTAGAGACCTTTGAGATTGATGGCGAGGCGTTGGAGATCGACAATCAAGGGCTGATTTTTTCTCGGACCCGCAGGGGCAACAGGCGCAGCGGCGATCAGAGGAACGATCGCATTTCCAGCGGCATCTTTTTGGACGACGGGTTCCTCGGGTAGTTCTGGCGGGGTAAAGCCAAAGACTGGAATCGAGCCATTGGCCACCACTTGTCCACGACTGAATTCACCCCGGAGATTTTCGACATGAACCCCCGTAAAGTCCGCAAAGACCCGCCCTCGGACATTGTTAAGCGCTTCGGGTAGGGCTTGGGCTTTTATTTTTGCGCCATCAAGTATAAGCTCCCCCTGGACTTTAAGCGGCTGACTGGGAGCGCTGCTGATATCGAAATTGAGCTGACCTTTGCCACCTTCCCACGCGATCGGTTGACCCAGCAGATTTAGTAACGACAGCCCTTCATCTTTAACCCGTCCGGTGACTTTTAAGGATCGATCGGCGCTGACGATTTTGCCCGTAGGAAGATCGAGATCGTAAGGCAATTCACCAACAATTTTGATGGGTTCGCTGGAATTAGCGACGATTGTATTTTGGAATTTCAGTCGTCCATCTTCGTAGTTGAAGGCACCGACTGCCGACTGGAGCGGTTGATCATTCAGGGTGCCATTGGTCAAATCAACCGCGCCGATGAAGTTGGGTTTGTTGCGAGGACCAGACAGCGAGACGGTGCCATTCAGGTTTCCCGCCAACGCGATCGGTTGTCCGCCGATATTAAGGGGATAGGGGAAGAAACTTTGAATGGATTCGATCGGGAGATTTTCGACCTTGAGCTGACCGGATTGTTCCTCAACTTCGCCAATTTGCACGGAAGACAGTCGGATTGTCGTGGCTCCTGATTGGAGTAAGAAAGGCCGAATGCTAAGCACTCCATTTTCAATTCCACCTTCAAGCACCGCATTTTCAGCCTTGAGTACTCGGTTTGGATTGATTTCGAGTTTATTCTCGTCGGTGGTATTTAGATAGGACGCATAGGGTCGCCATTCCAGGGTTTTGGCCGCTAGTTTGAAACTGGCCGTGAGCCGATCGGGGCGAGACAAGGATCCGGCTACTTTGATCGTGCCATTAAATCGTCCCCGAATATCGAGCGCTGTCGGGAGCAACGTATTCGATCGGGTTTGGGCGGTTTGGGCGATGATTTGGTTGATTTCGGCAAAACGCTTGAGCTGTTGAACCACGGGAGCTTTTACGTCTCCAATGCTACTAGGCTGAACATCGGCAGCAGATGCATAGAGCGGTAGGGTTGTACCACGGGTCAAATCGCTGATTTGGAAGAGCTGGGCCGTCCGCAAGACATCCTGGAATTGGCCGTCCAAGACATTGAGTTCAGCTTCAATCTTCGGGTCGCCTTGGAAGTTGACATTCCCCCGCAGGGCAACCGTGCCCACTTCCCCCGTTCGTCTGCCCCGATCGTCCACCAACGGCAAGCGCAGGGTACTTTTCTGGAGATTGAACTGCGTACTCGACACAAAGAAAGCCGCTTTGAAATCGTCTGCTTGACCTAGACCAACTTTAGGTTGTATGACACTGACGGTGCCGTTTTGACCCGTTTTTAGATTCCCGCCGCCGAGGTTGGCCTGGATTTGCAACGCTGTGAACCCGATCGCTTGGGGCGCATTGACTTCGATTGTGGCTCCTGAAATTGCACCACTGGCGAGGTTGACGTTTTGAATGTTGGCTCGGATGCTTTGGGCATTGAATTTACTATTGAGTTCGGGCTGGAGCATCACCACATTTGCGCTGGCTAAGGATTGCGCGCTTGCATTGTTCAGGACGGCGGTGAGGCTGGCGGCGCGGAAGTTACCGAGACGGAGACGATCGATTTGAATATTTCCCGCTTGGAGTTGTTGCGATTTTAAATTCAGCGAGAGGTTTCCATTGAGTTGCCCGCCGAGGGTTGGCGACCCAATTTCATCGGCAGCTCCGGTTTGCGCCAGAAGTTGGGTGAGGGGTTTTTCTAGGCCAAATCCATTCAATTCAGCCAAGTCAAGCCGACGCATCGCCACATTGAATCCCTGCCCGGATCGCACCGCGTCAATGGTTCCGTCACCCCGTTGAAGATTTACAGAAATCGGTTGGAAATCCCGATCGAGTTTGGCCGAAATCCGATCGCGACGACCCGCTAGATTCAGGTCTACGCCTTGATTGCTGGTAAAAGAAACGGTACCGCGCAGGGAATCAAATTTCAAATCATTAACTTGTAATGCATTCAACGCCAGGTTCCCTCGAACCATTGGGCTAGTGGGCGTTCCAGTAACGTTCCCGTCGAAGTCGGTGGTGCCAGAAAGTCGCACGTCCTTAGGTAATTGCGTGGGCAGTGACGCAAGCGCGAGACCTTCAGTTTTGACATTCAAATCAAGGCCCGTGACTTCAGGTTTTTCACCCAAGCTCGCGAAAATGCTGCCATTCACCGACAGTCCGGGAGCCGTGGCTTCTTTGATGTTGAGTTGTTTTCCCGTCCATTCAATTTGGGCCACGATCGGATCGGTAATTATCGCAACGCCCTCCGACAGTTGAGTCGAACCACTCACCCGAACGGTTTCAGCACTAAGCGTTGCGATCGTCCCTGTCACATTCAGATCGCCGCTGAAATTACCTCGAAGTTCCGGGGAAAACGGTTTGAGGGGAATGCCATCGGTTTTGACATTTAGGGCTAGCAGACCATTAACCACCGTGCCATTAATCCGTGCTGTGCCGCCTTCGACTTGGGCAATGGTGTTCCGCAGTGTGATGGACTCGCCAACGATCGCAATTTCCCCGCTAGCCGGATATTTAGCGCCCGGTGCATTCCAAGCAACCAACGTTTTAGGATTGGTGGGGGAGCCAGAAATCGTGATACTTGCGGCCAAGCTTCCGATCGCCACCGGAAGCGCTGCGCCGCCATTATAGAGTTTTGAAATTTTGTCTCCGTCGAACCCAGTGGCTTGCAATTGCAAATTAATTGATTCGGGTTTGGCTAGGGCAATCGTTCCGGTACCTGTAATGCTGCCGCCGAGTTCAGGCAGTACCGAAAGATCCGTGATCCCAAGTTTCTTCGATTTTGAATCTATTGTAAATCGGGTTTGGAGGCTAGTTAAACGAATATCGGGTTGGGGTTTGTCAGACTCTGGCGCAGCGATCGCAATCACTTTTGTGTTTTTAATTTGACCGCTGATACGTGGGGTTTCGATTGGGCCTGTGATCTTAACTTCGCTGAGAATTGCGCCTGCGATCGGACCTGGCGTTTTGATGTCGAAGGTTTTTAGCAGCTTTGGAATTTCAATGGATCCAGTTTTGCTGGTTAAATCCAATCCTTTTTCAAAATCGATTTTGCCTGTAGTTTGCACCGTGATTTCTTTAGCGACAACAGCTTTAGATTTTTCTAAAACAATTTGTCGGCCTTCAAATCGCAAATCACCCTCCACTTTACTCACACCATAGGCAACGCCAGGAACCTTACCCGAAATATCTCGGAACGTAGCGGTGCCTTTAAGAGATGGATATTTTTCGTCGGCCCGGATCTGAAGAGTTAGGTTGCTGTTGAGTTCGCCAGATTCCACATTCACGGGGAGACGGGCTAAACGATCGAACTCGCTGAGTAACATTTTTTCGGTGCGAACTTCGCCATTAATATCGAGGCGCAGGGTGGCGGGTTTGCCTGCAATCGGTTTATCCGTCAGTTTGTCGGTTGTTGGTTCCGCATCAGCTTTGGCATTAATCGTCCGATTCCAAACCTCAGCATTGACCTTAAAAGTGCCTTGGACTGCGCTTTCGCCTTCGGAATTTATTTTGAGCTGTTTTCCCCGATCGAACACCTGGACCGTGGTAGTAACCTTTTGATATTTGACACTACGACGCGGTTGTTTTTCTTTAGCGATCGGCAGTAGTTCTACCGTTGTATTAGAGAGCTTGACTTCCGCCACGTCCACGTCCCCAGCATTCGGGTCATCCTCTTTTTGAGGGGTGATCTCCGTGCCGATCCAAACCCCGGGCTTGTCTTCTTCAATAAAAGCAACAGGATTAAGCAGATCAAGCTTAATTTTCAACTTCTTTTTCTGCAATGATTCCCAAAGATTGAAGTTCACCTCGATCGCTTCAATTTCCACATGGTCGCTATCGGTTGCAGTCGCCGGAATCTCAGATTTGCCAAGGCGCAGACTACCTAAGCTAAATCCCTGCACTTTGCCCAGCTTGACGGGACGATTGATTTCTTTTTCTAATGAGGTTTCGACGATCGGTACGATGTCTTCGTAGACATACTTTGTGGCCCACAATGTGCCACCAATACCAGCTATTGTCAAAACTCCGAGAGGTAAGGCAGCCCTTTTCCAAAACGTATTTCTGCGCGGCGTGGGAGTGGGTTCCGGGTTCATAAGATGCCGATACGGATGAGGGATGTCTTCGGTCTAGATACGCGAGCCGCAGGTGAGGCTAAATAAGAATTAGTGAATTAGATTACTAATTTCTAAATGTGACTACTAAATTCTCCACACAAGCCTCTTAAATAGGTACCATACCAATTGTTTTCCGACTAGTACTCAGTATCAATAAGTTAGAACTAGAATTTAATACCTGCAAGAAAAATACTGCGATGGGAATTAAATATCTAATAATTTAAATTTAAGCGCGAAGGGTTGGTTATCTTGTCGTTACACTGAGATTCTAGGGATTGTGATGATCGTGGCTGATGTCAGTATATGAGTGAAGATGACTGAACTGTGAGTGTTGATGTTCCTTCTTCGTTTCCACTACTGTTAGATGTCCGTACCGATCGTCCGTACCATGCTGATGTGCGTGACTATGCAAAACTTCCCCATGAGTATGAATAAATCGATCGGGCGCGAGTAGCAAATGAGCGATCGATAGTAATGCCATACCGATGAAACTACTATACAGAAAAGTTTGCTGGGGAAAAGCAGTTCCTAACCACCCCGCCAAAGGATAAGCCCCTGCCCACCAGAGATGACTCCAAGCGAAATGTGCTCCGTAAACACGCCCTTGAATGTTGATTGGGGTCCGATCGGCAATTAAGGTCTGCATCGATAGATTAATCAAACTTTGCCCGCATCCGGCGATCGTCCACAGGAGAATTAATGGAGCTAGCCCGACAGAATTAGCGGGAAGTAATGCCGCGACGATCAGCAATCCACCGCTGAGCAGTGTAATTACTTTCGATCGATAGTGCGGATAAGTACCCAGAGCTAGTGTGCCAAACGCCGCACCTAACCCAAACGCCATCATTGCCCAACCATACTGTACCCCTGTCTGTTGAAGTGTTCCTTGAACATAGCCGACCGTATTTACCAAGATCTGGGCACCAGAGATCGAAGCGACCAACTGGATTATCAAGCCATACCGAATCGGTGAATCAGTCCAGAGCCTAGTGGTGCCAGATTTAATATCCGACAAAATTTGCCCGCCCGATTTATCGCCTGAAGCCCCCTCTACTCGTAAGTTTCCAGGGAGAGAGCCAATGAGGATTGCGGCCACTAGAAAGCTTGTACCATCCCAGAAAAACAGATTCCTAGCACCGATAAATAATGACAATGCTCCGGCAATCCCAGAGCCAAATACGCCTAAAATCTGAAAAGTGCTGCTGGATAAAGCGATCGCTTGCGGATAATCGGCCTTCCCTGTGACCAACGGAATCGTTGCCTGATAGGTAGGAGTAAAAAAGGCATTGAAAATATTGGTTCTCCTAGAATTGCCGTGGTCGGCATCCAGATATAGCGTTCATCGATTGGCTGTAAAATCAAGATGTTAGCCAGCAAGCGAGGGGCCTCATGGAGAATCAGATTCACATTCCACTCGATTTACCGGATGTCCG
>JAPLHZ010000181.1 GCA_026389365.1 Cyanobacteriota bacterium | reverse complement strand
GCGGACATCCGGTAAATCGAGTGGAATGTGAATCTGATTCTCCATGAGGCCCCTCGCTTGCTGGCTAACATCTTGATTTTACAGCCAATCGATGAACGCTATATCTGGATGCCGACCACGGCAATTCTAGGAGAACCCCATATTGCCACCCACGGGGAATTCATTCCCAGCCGCCCCGATAATTCCTACCTCGTCCTCGGTGACGGAAACACCTACGAAACCAAAAATATTCAAACTCTACGAAACCTAGATACAGTCCATCTCGTCGTCCTCTCCGACTGCTAAACCGCCTTAGGGTAGGGCTGATTCTTTACTCAAAAGAAATCCTTAAACCTTCACTGTTACGTTGTTCATATTTTGATTTTCAACGAACTTGCAGGGATTCAGCAATTTCTCTCTTTTAAGAGAATCAGCCCTACCGCCTTAGGGGGCAGCGATCGTAATGGCTTAGAAGTCGCCGGAATCGCCTCCTACTTTCTCACCAGCAACGCCAAAGCTAAAGCAGTCCTCGCCTCCCTCTGGAAAGTCAACGACGCCAGCACCAGCCAACTCATGCAACAATTCTACAAAAACCTCGCCACCGGAAAACTCACCAAACCCGAAGCCCTCCGCCAAGCCCAACTCTCCCTCCTCCAAGGCAACAACACAGGAACCGCAGGCGATCGAGGCAGCTTCAAATTCACCCCAACAAATCCAGATGGACAAACGCAGCCGATTTCCCGAAACTTCAACCACCCTTACTATTGGGCACCCTTCATCCTGATCGGAAATGGCTTATAAATAACAGCTAGACTACTCATCCCCATTCAAGTCATCATGACAAACCCAATCGATCGATCGCCCCATCATTTGTAAGTCCCACGATCGCTCCAAAGGCAGAATCTCAAGTTCAAGAATCGGCCTGTTGTTCCTCGAAAATGACAGATGTTGCAACACACTTTCTGAACAATCTCCGTTGTACCTTTCTCTCTGCCTCGCTCCGGAAAAGGAATCGTCGCCGCTGCCATGATGTTGGGATTCAAACAACAACAGCCTAAATCCTGGCTGGGTTCCTCCACCATCAAGCAATTCAATCAAGAAGACTGGTACTGGCAATGGTCTGACCAACAAATTGCACTGGAGGAATATCGGGCGATCGTCTCTGAGTGTGATGATTCTTAAAATGAGTAACCCTAGCAGATCAAAGAATCAGGATTGACTCCTGAACAAATCATGCGTTCCCGATCGCTATGCAAAGAACTTCAAGGGGAATGAAGACACTTGGTCTAGTTGTAGTCATCATGAAGAGGTTAGTCTTCTGTCTTGTCTTTATCATTGATGATGAGTCCAGAAATGGCTGTATTAATTTCCGTTTCTAATTGTTCAACGCTTGGAAGATCGTCTTGAAGTTGCTTGGGTAAACGGTGGGTTGAGATGGCGATCGGAGAATGAATATTTCGGAGTGAATATTCAGCGATCGTCTTTTTCTTGTCTCGACATAGGATTATTCCGATCGTGGGTTGGTCATCGGCATGACGAAGTAAGTCATCGATCGCAGCGACATAGAAATTCATTTTGCCAGAATATTCTGGTTTAAAATCGGTCATCTTCAAATCAATGACCACATAACATCGTAGCTTCAGATGATAGAACAGCAAGTCAACAAAAAATTCTTCTCCATCCACAATCAGCCGATATTGGCTACCGACAAAAGCAAATCCAACCCCGAGTTCTAATAGAAAGTCTCGTATATGAGTCACCAAGGCGAATTCCAAATCCCGTTCCTGTGCATTCGGCTCAAGGGTCAAAAATTCTAGGTGGTAGGGATCTTTGATGAGTTGTTGGGCCAGGTCAGACTGAATTGCAGGGAGTGTCCGATCGAAATTGCTAATGGCATTTCCTTGACGTTGATAGAGTCCGCTTTCGATCTGAAGAATGAGTACATCTCTGCTCCAAGCGCCTTCGAGGGATTGCTGAACATACCATTGCCGCTCTTCAGCAATTTTCAACTTGTCCAAAATAGCCTGATTGTGCCTCCAGGGAATTTGTCCAGCGCAGCGCTGAACAAATTCAATATCAGGGTAGGCATCCGCAAAAGCCCGCATATACATCAAGCTTGTTCGAGAAAATCCCTTTATATTTGGAAATTCTCGCTTCAAATCTTTGGCTAGTCTTTCGATGATCTTAGCGCCCCAACCTTCCTGACTTTGCCGCGTTAGAATGTCCTGTCCAATCCGCCAGTACAGAACCATTAACTCTTGATTGATGGCTAAAGATGCGCGAACTTGAGCCGATCGAATTCGTTCCTTGAGGCCTTGTAGGAAACGATCGTAGTTTTCAGAAATCAATCCAGATTGATCAGACATAGCTTAGGTTTTCTCCAGCATTACCTCAATCATACTGAATAACGATCGATCGATTTTCTATCTGAGTCGTGAGAGCAAGCTAGAGATACATTTAAGGCTTGTGTAGTAACGTTACTACACAAGCTTAGGATAAATTTATTGATATTTTTACAATCTAAAAATGTTATAAAATATTTTTCAATCGACTCTAGTGTGTTATTCTTTAGGCAATCGACTCCAAGCTGTATTCAAGGTTTAATTTGTGTACTAACGTTACTACACATTCGATTACAAGATTTTCTCTACAAATTTTAGAAGAATGACAAAAACAGGACGCTCTCAAATTCGGTTGATGATTGCCAGTAATGCAGGTGGATCTGGTAAGACAACAACAGCAGTTCATTTAGCCTACGGTCTTGGAAAAGCAGGTTATCGAGTCACATTGATTGAACTTGACCATAATGGATCTCTCAGCACTTTTACAGGACTTCCACCGACACCGGACGCTGAAGATACACTGCTCAAGGTTTGGAAATCCGACTTTAAGGGACAGTATCCACTTCAACCGATCTGGGCTGATCATGTTGAAGCTGTGGATGCCATTCAAGGTGGGAAGCCCTTGCAAACCATGATTCGAGAGATTCCGAGTCGAGGTCGAGGCTTCTATATCCTGCAAGATCGTTTATTAGATGACTATCCTCTCGATTCAGATGTCATTATTTTTGATACTCCAGCTACATTGGAGCCGATCGGAGTGATGGCTCTAGTTGCAAGTACTCATGTCCTTTGTCCCATTAAGCCCGAGCAGAAAGATGCTGAAATGCTCTTTGGGTTATTGGAATGGTATTACTCAACAATTAGTGAATTTAAGCTGCGTCCTAAGCCAGAGATTATCGGATTTGTGCCAACTAGGGTTGATCCAAAAAAGGCAACACATCGAAAAATTTTAGGGATTGATGAAAAAGGAATTTCCTTAGAAGGAATAGATGTGAGTGATACTCTCCCTGCGCTAATTCAAGAAGCCGGGATTCATTGCTTTCCGATCGTTAGAGATTCTAATTATTATCTGACAGCTACTACTGCTAGGCTTCCCCTTCCTTTATTTCGTCCAAATGCACCAGGTGTTCAGGATTATGACCCGATTGTTGAAGCTGTTATTAATTTAATTAAAGGTGAATTCTAATGGTTAAAACAGGTACAACAGGATTGAGGGATCGTCTTGCCGGAGTGCAAGTTTCTCAAGAAGTGCATCATCTCAAAGAAGAGATCGTGATTTTGCAGGCTGAATTAATAGCGTTGCGATCGGGAAAGCTTTCTTCTGATGAGGAAACACGCCTTAACGAAGAAGTACAGCAACTGACGACTGAATTAGGCAATCGTAGTGGCACGCATAAGGTCAGTCTCGACAAAGTAGATCTGGATGTCAATCAACCGCGAGAAACAATTACAGACAGTATGATTACTGAGCGGGCGAATAGTTTGCGACGGCATGGACAGTTAACACCCATCATCGTTATTCCACAGATGGATGGTCGATACCTGTTATTTGAAGGAGAACTACGCACTAGAGCTGCCCGATCGCTTGGATGGACGAAACTGGACGCTGTTTTTCTCGCGATTGAAGACTTGCCATCTCCGGAAGAGACATTTCGGGGTCAAGTTGTTACCAGTATTCATTCCCAGCGTTTACATGATTTAGATATCGCCAAAGCGCTGATTCGTCTAGCGACCAGTGAATACCCAAATATGAAAGGGCAAGAAAGTATTATTCCAAACTTTCTGAATACTCCTATTCGCCGTATGCAGCGCGATAATGCTCTCTCTCAATTAGCTGATATTCGGATTGCTGACGCTGAAATACAAAAACTATGGATCGAAGGTATTGGATTTAAGGCGATGGAAGAACGTCAAATTTTTGAACTTATTTTAGGATTACAGCTTAATCCAGTTACAGTTAATACTAATATTTTTCCACTGTTAAAACTGACGGATGATTTGAAAGAAGCGATTCAGACACTAGGATTAGAATCTAGTAAGTCTAGAGAACTTAATCGTCTTACCCCTAATAATTTAAAACTGGATGAGCCAAAAGCTACAAAGATCCGTAAAAAGCTAACTCAGCAAGTTATTGAGCAGCATCTATCGTTGACTGAAGTCAAGGCTAAGGTGAATCAATTGATTCAACAGCATAACCCAAAACAAAAGAGTCAGAAGGCTACCGTTTCCGAACAACTTATTGAGGTGCTCAAAGGGACTGATTGTTCTTTAGATAGTGCTGATGATTTAACAAAACTTTTGTCTGTTCTTAATTCAAAAGTCTTAGAGATTGAAAACTTGATTAATATCGTTCAGCTTTAATAAGAGCCAGAAATTGTCCTAATACGATCGAAGGATAATTTCGCTAAATGGCCACCGCTTGACGGGTTAATTGAGAGTCTTGAGTTGATCGATAGTTATTGCCAGCTTGGACCAGAGTTAAAAAATAACAAATTTGCTTCAACTCAAAATGGTTTAAATGTCGATAATCCATACTTCACATTGAGTTCTATGGGTGAGTAATTGTTCGCTGATTCGGAACATTGGAGTTGCAAACTTATACTCAACTATATTTTGAGCGATATTTTACTATCAAAATAGTATTCCGTAAGCTATGCATAACCAATATTTTACAGTAGGCAAAGCATCATGACGAAGTGGCAATTTTGGATCGATCGCGGTGGCACATTTACCGATATTGTTGCCCAACGGCCAGATGGGAAAATCTTTGTCCATAAGCTCCTTTCGGAAAATCCTGGACGGTATGATGACGCACCGATTCAAGGGATTCGAGATTTACTGGGACTAGCAGCGGACGCACCGATTCCGGCGGAACAAATTGCCACGGTCAAAATGGGGACTACTGTCGCGACAAATGCCCTCTTGGAGCGTAAAGGCGATCGAACTCTCTTAATCATTACCCAAGGATTCCGCGATGCACTTCGCATTGGCTATCAGCATCGTCCAGATATTTTTGCTCAGCAAATCGTCCTTTCTGAAATGCTCTATGAGCGTGTCGTTGAAGTGACTGAACGCGTCACTGCTGAAGGGGAAGAATTGATCCCAGTGGTCATTGACGAAACATTGAAGAACTCCCTACAGACTGCATATAACGATGGGATTCGAGCTTGTGCGATCGGGTTTATGCATGGCTATCGCTATCCCGACCACGAACTCCAATTAGCGGCGATCGTCCGCGATATTGGGTTTACCCAAATTTCCCTCTCCCATCAAGTGAGTCCACTGATGAAATTGGTTAGTCGGTGCGATACCACCGTTGCAGATGCCTATCTTTCGCCGATTTTGCGACGATATGTCGATCGAGTCGCGACCGCCCTAGGCTCGGAACAGGGGAAATCCTGTGAACTAATGTTTATGCAATCGAATGGCGGTCTAACTCGCGCTCAGAATTTCCAAGGCAAAGATAGTATTTTATCTGGGCCTGCTGGCGGAATTGTCGGAGCCATTAAAGTTAGTGCGATCGCGGGATGCACCAAAATAATCGGCTTTGATATGGGCGGGACTAGTACCGACGTTTCTCACTACAACGGTCATTACGAGCGCACCCTAGAAACTGAAGTCGCAGGCATTCGTCTCCGCGCTCCAATGATGGCGATTCATACGGTTGCGGCGGGTGGAGGTTCAATTCTGCATTTTGATGGCGGATGTTATCGAGTCGGGCCACATTCAGCAGGCGCTTATCCCGGCCCAGCTTGCTATCGTAACGGCGGTCCTTTGACGGTGACAGATGCGAATGTGATGGTCGGCAAGCTTCAGCCAGACTACTTTCCCGCAGTATTTGGAACAACAGGAGATCTCCTACTCGATTCAGAAATAGTTACCGCCAAATTTACCGAACTAACAGCGGAGATTCAAGTTCAAACTGGCGATCGTCGCACTCCCGTCGAAATGGCCGCCGGATTTCTGGATATTGCGATCGATAAAATGGCCACTGCAATTAAGAAAATCTCTAGCCAACGTGGATATGATGTCACCGACTATTCTCTATGCTGCTTTGGTGGTGCAGGCGGTCAACATGCTTGTCTATTAGCAGAAGCGCTAGGAATGAAACAGATCTTGCTCCATCCTTATGCTGGTGTGCTATCTGCTTATGGAATCGGCTTGGCAGATGTGCGGGTAGTGAAAGAGCAAGCTATCGAATTACCACTTGCAGAAGAGGAAATCGCGATCATTCAAACAAAACTAGATAGTTTGAGCCGAATCGCCCAAGAAGAAATTAGTGATCAGGGTATCGCGATCGAGCAACAACAAATTCAGCAACAACTCCATCTTCGCTATGCGGGGACCGATGCCCCTTTATCTGTAGATTTTGATCTCAATATTGAGACTATGCGATCGCAATTTGCGTCGATTTACTATCAACGTTATGGATTCAGTATGGACAATAGAGATCTAATTGTTGAATCAGCCACAGTAGAAGCAATTGGTATCACACCAACTCCGATCGAACCTATACGAGAACAAGTGAGAGCAAACACCTCGCAAAAAATAATAGAAATCTACACCAAAAACAATTGGCATACCTCACTAATATTCGATCGTGCCAATCTCCAACCTGGTGATGAAATTGTCGGCCCTGCCATTATTGTTGAATCTACAGGAACCAATGTCATTGAGCCAGATTGGACTGGCATAGTAACTACAAACTATGATCTGATCCTTACCCACCAATTAACTAATTCACTAGATTCTCAACAAATAGCAAAGGATTCATCTGATCCTGACCCCGTAAAACTAGAGATCTTTAACAATCTGTTGAAATCGATCGCTGAAGAAATGGGGATTACGCTTCAAAACACCAGCTACTCGGTCAACATCAAAGAACGCCTCGATTTTAGTTGTGCCATCTTCGATCGGGCTGGACAACTCATTGCCAACGCCCCTCACATTCCAGTGCATCTGGGTTCAATGAGTGAAACGGTCACTAGTCTCATCCGCACAAACCATATTCTCCAACCTGGCGATGTATATATCTCAAACAATCCCTACAACGGCGGAACCCATCTTCCAGATATCACGGCTATCACTCCAATTTTCATACCCACTCACTCTACGCCAATCTTCTACGTTGCCTCACGCGGACACCATGCTGATCTCGGTGGCATCACTCCAGGCTCCATGCCCCCATACAGTACCTCGATCGAACAGGAAGGCATTCTAATCGATAACTTCCAACTGGTTGCTAATGATCAATTTCGTACAACTGAGTTGTTGACTCTCTTGAATGATTGTCAATATCCCACCCGCAATCCTCAGATTAACATCGCCGATCTTCAAGCGCAGATTGCTGCTAATGAGCGAGGGGTGCAAGCTTTATTGGCCACGATCGATCGGTATGGCATTGAAACAGTAACGGCCTACATGCAGCACATTCGAGATAATGCTGAAGAGTCAGTCCGACGTGCGATTTCCGTTCTTAATCCTGGTCGTTTTATTTATCCAATGGATGATGGCTGCGAGATTCGGGTACAGATTGAAATCAATCGCGAAACTCGATCGGCCACGATTGACTTTACAGGAACTTCTCCCCAACAACCCACCAATCTCAATGCGCCACTAGCCATTTGCAAAGCAGTAGTTCTATATGTATTTCGGACATTAGTGAATGCTGATATTCCCCTCAATGCAGGTTGCTTAGAACCATTACAAATCATTGTGCCAGAAGGCTCGATGCTGAATCCTCAATATCCAGCGGCGGTCGTTGCGGGTAATGTCGAAACATCCCAGGCGATCGCGAATGCGCTCTATGGTGCATTGGGTGTGATGGCGGCCTCTCAGGGCACGATGAATAATTTCACATTTGGAAACGATCGCTATCAATACTATGAAACTATTTGCGGTGGCGCGGGTGCGGGTGCAAGTTTTCATGGCACCGATGCCGTCCAGACTCAGATGACAAATTCTCGTCTCACCGATCCAGAAGTTTTAGAATGGCGATACCCAGTTCTGGTTAACCAGTTTGGCATCCGTCCTGATAGCGGCGGCAACGGAGAATACAAGGGAGGCAATGGGGTGATTCGCCAAATTCAATTTCGTGAACCCATGACGGCTGCAATCTTATCTGGACATCGAGTAATTCCCCCATTTGGCTTGAATGGCGGCGAAGCAGGGGCGATCGGACACAATTTGGTTAAGCGCAGTAATAGTGCGATCGAAGTACTAACTGGTCGGTCCGAAGTACAGATGCAAGTGGGCGATGTTTTTGAGATTAAAACTCCAGGTGGCGGTGGGTTTGGTCGAAGCTTGCCATTGTTTGACGACGATCGGCGATCGGGATTCTAGTCATAAAGTCTCGATCGTCCCCCGTCTGGGGATCAGAAGCGATCGGGTTCTTTGCCAGGGGTGCTTATTTGAGCCTGTGAGTGCCCGCGCTTATTTTTTGCCTACTCAATCTCACAATGAGATTGGTGCCAGCCGATCGTAAGTCCATTTCTCTCAACACTACCCCAAAACTCAGTCTCACGCCGAAAGTCATGCCGTGTAAGCATTTCAGAGTTTACGCAGTCCAACAAATCCAGAATAATGCATTGAACGTCTGTCATATACGCAGTTAACCCGATTAACCGCACAGGCTAGAAACACTTACGCTGTAACACTTTTGCCGATCGCTTAGTCCAACGTCAAAAACACTGGACTAAATTTGGACTAAATAATGGTGGTCAATAAGACTCGATTCTAGACTATGCGACATCTTGCGATCGGGAAATTTTACAGGGTAAGACTATGTGACCGACAGTAAACCAGGTCAACTCATGCCACACCTCAAACTCGCCTCAACAAAAATATCGCCCGAACTCATGGATCGCCTCAAGCGGTTTACCGAGTTGACTGGGGTAAACCAATCCGCCGCGATAAGACAGGCGATCGAACAATTCCTTGATTCTGATGAGTCTACAGGGTTGACTGAGTTAACCCATGATGAGGGCAGTTTTAAGACTTCTCAGCTTGGGACAAGGGTTGACGCGGTTTACGATCACGGGTTCAAAGGCTCCGTTACGGTCTCGCGGGATGGCAATCTCCGCTTCGCAAAACTCTCCCTTGACCGCGTCTTTTGCTGTGCCCGTTGCGTCGATTTCGGGTCGTGGTTGTTGCGGTTGGTTCTGAGCGTTCCTCCTCGATGGGATGTGTCATTTCAGACATTCAGACAGTGTTCTACTGAGGCATCTGTCAATTGTTTCAGAATGCCTCCAGTTCCGACTAAATCTTCCGGGCTTTGATAGCCTTTGAGCAATTCATCCAGCAGTTCAGGTCGAAAGGTCATCGTTGTTCAGTTGGGGGGTAGAGATTTATTAGATCAAACTTTTAACCCTTTGACACAAACTAGTTTACAATCCCGAGTATGTTTGAACGAGAACTGAGAGAATTGCCTAAAGTTTGCAAGACCTAAGTATTTCTACTCTATAAGAATGTTTGCGGTAAGAATTTTTATGAAATCAAGAGTTTGGAAGTAGGTAGTCACACTGCTGGCTGCAAGTATAGTAATTGAAGCTGTGCCACTGACTGAAATTCTTACCCAATCCCCTTTACACCACAGCACTGCTCATGCCTCTGATCTCCCTGCTCATGCTGTTTTAAGCAGCGTTGACGAAGACACCAAAGCGTCCGTTTCAGCGCTTATTGTGGTGCTTGAAGACCCAGATAAAAAGATTCGCCTTCTTGCTGTTGAAACTTTAGAACGCATTGGCAACGCGGCTGTTCCAGCTTTGATAACGACACTCAAAGACCCTAGTGAAGAGGTGCGCTCTAGGGCTGCTGATGCTTTAGGGCGTATTGGCAAGGAAGCGAACGCGGCTGTTCCGACTTTGATAACGGCACTCAAAGACCCAGATAGAAATGTGCGCTCTAGGGCTGCTTATGCTTTGGGGCGTATTGGCAAGGAAGCGAACGCGGCTGTTCCGGCTTTGATAACGGCACTCAAAGACCCTAGTGAAGAGGTGCGCTCTAGTGCCGCTGATGCTTTAGGGCGTATTGGCAATGCGGCTATTCCGGCTTTGATAACGGCGCTTAAAAACCCAGATAGAAATGTGCGCTCTAGTGCTGCTGATGCTTTAGGGCGTATTGGCAAGGAAGCGAACGCGGCTGTTCCGGCTTTGATAACGGCACTCAAAGACCCAGATAGCAATGTGCGCTCTAGTGCTGCTGCTGCGTTGGGGCGTATTGGCAATGCGGCTATTCCGGCTTTGATAACGGCGCTTAAAGATCCAGATAGCAATGTGCGCTCTAGTGCTGCTATTGCGCTGGATCAGACCAATTCTCCTCATGCTGGAGAGGCGAGCGGCGTATTTGAAATCGTGAGAGGTATCAGAAGATTTTTCGGTGGAAAGTGAACTAACTTTTGTAGAGGGTTCAGTCTGATCCTAAATGGGTATCTAGTTACGTTTAAGTTCCTTATTGTCGCTACTGGTTATGCCGAGAGATTTCAACCACCAGAGCCTTTGCGGGCGCTCCTTCAACGGACAAGACCTTGCAGGCGCAAATTTTAGTTGCGCAAATATCCAGGGAGCCGACTTCACCAACGCCAATCTTGCTAACGCAAACTTTAGCAATGTTAAAGCCGGAAAACAGCTTCACTGGACTATTAGCACAGTCTGCGGTTTACTGCTCATAGCCGTATTAGCAGGCTTCATTTCAGCCTTTGCAGGTGCTTTCGTCGGCAGCCTGATGGCAGTGGGCGGCAACCCTGAATTTTTCTGGTCGAGCATCATCGCAGTTATTGTGCTCATCATTTTTATTGCTGTCACTATCCGGCAAGGATTAGGCATCGCTCTAGGAGCCTTAGCCGTGACCCTTGCAGCAGGTGTAGCCGTGTTTGCTGCTTTGATTCAGCAGCCTGATTTTATTGCCGTCGCCATCATTCAATCACTCGGCATTGCCAGTGCGATTGCCGGAGCGATCGTGGGAGCAATTGCTTTAGCTACAGCTTGGACGATAGCAAGACAGTTGGTTCCACTCACCATCATTTTTACCATCGTGGGGGCAATTCCCGGAGCGTTGGAGGGCGTTGGCGCACTTTCAAATAGTCCCGATAGTCTTCCAAAGAATGCGATTCCAGTAGCTTTATTAATTACTGGAATAATAGTAGTAATCCTGATGGGGTTAAGCCTCTACATTAGTTGGCGAGTTGTGGCAGGAGATACACGGTTTGTTCTGATTCCAACCCTTGTTGCCACACTGTCATCTCTAGGAGGAACACGGTTTCGGGGCGCAAACCTGACTGATGCTAACTTTACCCAAGCCAGACTAAAAAGCGTTGATCTGCGAACCGCCACTCTGACACGAACCTGCTGGTTTCAAGCTCATAAGCTCGGTCAAGCACGCATTAAAGGAACCTATCTAGAAAATCCATCGGTGCGGCAGTTGGTCGTCACGAAGCAGGGGCAGAATTCCAGCTTTGATCATCTAGATTTACGAAGCCTCGACCTGAAAGATGCCAATCTCCAGGATTCTAGCTTTATTCGCGCTGATTTGAGTGACACTAATTTACAAAATGCCAATTTAGCTGGAGCAAAGCTGGTCAAAGCACATCTCTATCAAGCAGATTTAACTGCTGCTTGTCTGACAGGGGCTTATATTCAAGACTGGGGTATTTCAACCGACACTACATTAGAGGCAGTGCAGTGTGATTACATTTATATGCATCTTCCAACCAAAGAGGATCCGGATCCCTGCCGTAAACCGGATAACCGCCGCGAAGTGTTTAAGGAAGGTGACTTCTCTGACTTCATTGCCCCGATTATTAAAACCCTTGATCTATACCGCAGCCAGAATGTTGATCCACGCCGCATGGCGAGTACGTTCAAAACCCTCGACCTGTTTCATTATGAAGGCATTGACCCCAGTGCCGCTGCCCTCACACTGCAAAAAATGGTTCTCCTAGAATTGCCGTGGTCGGTATCCAGATATAGCGTTCATCGATTGGCTGTAAAATCAAGATGTTAGCCAGCAAGCGAGGGGCCTCATGGAGAATCAGATTCACATTCCACTCGATTTACCGGATGTC
>JAPLHZ010000027.1 GCA_026389365.1 Cyanobacteriota bacterium | reverse complement strand
TGTGAATCGTCTCTTTCAACGCCTCACTCTCGACCTTAATGGGTATACGCGATTTCCAGCAACCTAAATTCCCTAGGATTGTCAATTGCCTTCAAACCACATCTAGCGTCCTCCACGGGAATTCTGGGAGAACCCAAATTACTGCCCTTCGCTCTAGGGCTTCAAGCTATCGATCGCAACGCGTAAATTACCATCATGATTCGCCAACAACACCGCGCAATCCGCAGCAGATTTACCACTCCAATGCATCGCTAAAGCAAGTTTGACTGACTGACCGCTTTGGGTTAGCAACTGGTCCGCAGCAGGACGATCGATGCCCGTCAAGTCACACAAAATACGCAACGCCCGATCGTGTAACTTAATATTCGTCACCGCCACATCAATCATGCGATTGCCGTAAACTTTACCCAAACGCACCATGGTTCCAGTTGAAAGAATATTCAACGCCATCTTTGTCACCGTGCCAGATTTGAGTCGGGTGGATCCAGCCAAAATTTCTGGACCAACCGGGAGCCGAATATCCACATCAACCGCGATCGTCACCTGATCTTTCGGCACACAAGCCATAAAAATTGTTGTCGCTCCTAACGATCGAGCCGCAGCCAAGGCTCCATGAACATAGGGTGTCGTGCCGCCCGCTGCAATTCCCACCAAGACATCTTTCGCCGCAATTCCATAGTCAACCACGGCCTCCGCGCCGCCTTGAACACTATCTTCGAGTCCTTCGGAGCTTTTCACCAACGCAGGCAAACCCCCAGCATTAATACCCTGAACAAGTTCTGGCGGAGTGCAAAATGTGGGAGGACATTCAGACGCATCCAAGACGCCCAAACGCCCAGACGTACCCGCCCCGATATAAAACAACCGTCCGCCCGATCGCAATGCCAGTGTGATGCGATCGATCGCCTGCGCCAACTCGGTTCGAGCATTATGAATCGCCTCAATCGTGCGATTGTCTTCCTCATTGAAGAGATCCACAATTTCTAAACTCGAAAGCTGATCGAGTTGGGCACTGTTGGGATTAGTTTGCTCAGTCAACAAATGCCCACGAGATGCCGTCATAGCAGACCTTCCAATCGACGGCGCATGGCTTCGAGATCAGAGACTGACATATCCGATGGCTCGTCGTCTGGGGGACGTTGTTGAGAACGGTCTGGGGGGCGTTTTTCAGATTTGTCCCAGTCAAAGTTTTCGCGATTTGATTCGGGTGGTGAAATCAAAAGGCGATCGTAATCAGTCTCGGGCCGGAAATTCAACGGAATGAGTTCACAGTCGTAGCCGGATTCGTCACAAAATTCTTCGATTTCAGATCGGTCTAAAGACTCAACAGATGGCTCTGGAAAATCCTGCGCCTCCAGAAGCATCGCATAACGCAATGCGTCATCTTCGTCTTCAAACATAAGAACAATGTTCCGATCGCCAATTTCGATCGTGTGAATGCCCTCATTATCAGTTCCGGCATTAAATAGCAAAACGAAGACGTGCATAGGAACCGATGGAATACCAACAAATAAATGAGCCAAAATCTGACTCACTACCACAGTATCTTATTCCACCTTGACTCAACTCGAAGAGTTTGGCCCCGCCAGATTAGCTTAAGAATTCTTTATCTTCTTCATCTAGAAAATCGGGAGTGAGATCACAATTGAGATCTGGATTCAAGTCAACCGTTGCACTCAGTAAGCGATTTTCGTAGCGACGGTTGCGACGACGGGTAGTCCTAAAAAGGAAAGGATGAACGAGCAGGTAAAGAAGCGTTGTAATGATGAATAAAATTCCAAATGGCTCCGATGTGATTTTCCAACTTCTTGGAAAAGGATAAAGTCTTTCTGACGAGTCTTGATACTCGTTGT